>CAZWTI010000279.1:0-3463 GCA_964637065.1 uncultured Puniceicoccaceae bacterium | reverse complement strand
AGGTAGCCCACTCCCAGCAGGTATAACGAGGCGCCGATGGTTCCGAGGATGACGTAGTTGAAGGTCGCGGCGGCGGCCCGCGAGGAACCGATGGCGATGAGGCCGTAGCCGGTGAGGGCGGCCACCTCGATAAGTACGTACAGGTTGAAGGCGTCTCCCGTAAGGCAAATGCCTGCCAGACCGGTCACCTGCAAAAGGAACAAGGTATAATAAGGTCCTTCCTTTTCGGGCGTTTCCTCTAGAACGGAAAGCTTGGAGTAAAGAGCGACGAGTAAAGCCACGCCGATGACCACGAGCATGATCAGAGTCCCAAGCAAGTCCGCTCGAAACTCAATGCCGACGCCAAGAGGAAAGGAGGATTCCAGCGTCCAGCCACCGAAGATATATGAAACTTCGTTCGTCTCGCTGGCGATGGCCCGCATCAAGGTCTGGACGCCACCCCAGAGGGCGCCTGCCAAAGACAAGACTGCAATGGGATGACAAAGGTTGCGGGAATTTCGCCCGAACAGGCTGCAGAGGATCGCCCCGAAAAGAGGGAATGCGAAGATATAAGCGATCGAGTTCTCGCTCATGTCTCGACCTCCTTGTCCGCGGCTTTGCTTTTCTTGGGACTCTGACCACCCCGCTTGGGCTTGGACTTTTCTTCTTTTGGTTCCGGACAACCCGCGGACAGGTCGCGTCCGAAAAGAGCTTCGGCTTCCGCCTCGGCCTCAGCCCGAATGACTACAAGCAACTCATCTTCCTCCACGGTCCCATAGGTTCGGTAAATCTTCTGCACCAAGGCCAGGGCGACGCCCAAGGTCGCCACCCCAACTACGATGGCAGTGAGCATGAGGACGTGCGGGAGGGGGTTGGCATATTGCACCGTCTCCTTTTCCAGAAGGGCATGCGGACCGTGATGGTTTCCCGGTCTTTCAACGTCGTCGAGCACATGAGCGGATGCGTTAGAATCGTCGGAGGTCTCTTCATCGTTATGCTCGGCATGATGGCCGTGGGGATCGTGCTCGGCCTTGTAGATGGGGATGGTGGCGCCCTCCTTCACCCCGACGGAAACGTAGAAGAGAATGATGGCCGTCTGGAAGATCGACATGCCGATCAACTTCTTGACCATGTTATTCTTGGCGATCATGGCATAAAGCCCGATCAAGAGAAGCACGACGTATATGCAGTAATTAAAGCGTTCGCCGAGCAACTGGCTCAGAATTCCCGCATCTGCATCAGCGAAAAACATGGTTAAACCGGAATTCTCAGAGTCCACCCTCGAGGCGACCACGCGACGAAAGGTTGGCATAGATGGCGAACATGATGGTCGTGACCGTGAAGGCCACGCCTATCTCCACGCCCAGCATGGCGTGGTATCGGGCCATCGCACGGGAGACGGGAAGCACGTGGGAAAGCTCGGCATAGTCGAGGAATTCGCCACCGAGAATCATGGAGAACAAGCCAATGCCGGCGTAAATCAGTATGCCGACACCCGCCAGCATGATTGCCCTGTCGACGGAAAGTCGGCGCATGGCCGTAGGCAGGTCCCAAGTCAACGCCACCAAAATGAAACTGGCGCCCATGATGACGCCTCCTTGAAATCCACCCCCGGGACTGACGTGACCGTGGGCCAAAACGTAAAACGCAAAGAGCTGAATGACAGGCACCAGCAGTCGAACCGTATTTGTGACGATCAGGTCGGGTTCGACCGCAACTTCGTTTTCCCTTACCGGGATTGGATCGTCCCCATCCTCTCTCGAACGCTTCAGGATGGCGAGAATCGCAACTCCCGCGATGAAGATGACGACCGTCTCGAACATCGTGTCGAAACCCCGATAGTCAGCCAAGACGGCAGTCACCATGTTGGGCACTTCGGTGTCAACCCCCGTCTTTGCGATGAAATGCTTGGAGATGGGCGAGGCGCTGGCAGGAGAGTGAGGATCTCCCCAAACGGGAAAATCAGTCGCGGCGTAGAGCAGCAAGGCACCCGTCAGGACCGTTACGACCAATGCAATCTTCCTCATCAGTCGGACGACCTCCTCTTGACGTTGAACACAGTCGCAATCAGGAATACTGCGCTGGCGCCCGCGCCAACCGCCGCCTCCGTGAACGCCACGTCCACGGCTCCCATTTCCGCCCAAAGCAGGCACATGAGAAAACTGTAGATGCCGAACACGACGGAAGCCGTGAGCAAATCCTTCACACGAAGGGAAATCACGGCAGCCACCACCATGAAAACGAGAATGAAGGCGTTGAACACTTCCAGTCCGCTCATTTCCTCGCCTCCTTTTTCTTCACTTTGGCGTCACCCTTGACCACGGGCTCGACGCCATCCTCGAAGCCGGCCCGCATTAGGGCGTGGGTGCTGGTGGGACTGGTCAGCATTATGAACAAGACGATTGCCAGCACCTTCACCACTAGCAGCAAACCCACGGCGGAGAAATCCTCCAAGGTGATCAAGCCAAATCCCGCGAGAATGAGGAGACTCGACAGCGTGTCCCCTTTTCCCGCCGCATGCATTCTGGTGTAGAAATCGGGTAAACGATACAACCCCACGGCAGCCCCGAGAAAGAACACCAAGCCGATCGTCGCCAAGATCATACCCACGACGTCCAATACCGACAGTGCCGATACCATCCTAGTCGCGGCTTCCGCCAAAAAGGACAAATCAAAAGTTTCCAGAAGCATGCTCATGCCTTTGCGGGTTTCTTCCGAGGTTTCCGCACCGAAGGTTTCTGTCGGGGCATGGGACGGGTACGGTTCAAATACCGAGCCACTGCCAAAGAGGCCATGAAGTTAAGAAGGGCATATGCCAAGGCAAAATCCACGAACATGTCCAGTCGCCCGAACAACGTCCCAATTACAACGAGGAGCACCGCCGTCTTCGTCCCGATTACGTTGACCGCCACAAGTCGATCGAAACTGGTCGGGCCTACGGTCACCCGATACAAGGCGGGCAACATCAGGACAAAAAGAGCCGCACCCGCGAAAATAGTGAACCCTTCGGTCGTCACGTGATCACCTCAGGTTCGAAAACCGCCGCCACTCGTTTTTCCATTTCACCCGTCAACAAATCCTTCTCAACCGTCGCGCTGATGGCGTGAACAACGTATCGATCACCCTTGATCTGGATCGTGATCGTGCCGGGCGTAAGGGTAATGGAGTTGGCGAACACGAACTTGGCGAAGTCAGACTTCAGCTTCGTCTTGAACTTCACTACCCGCGGGACCATCTCCTCCTCGCCCGACTTCGTCATGGCCAGTTTGAAGACGTGAACGGTAGCCAAGGCCACTTGCCAGAGCAGCCAAAAGACGTACTTAAGGAAACGTCCCGCCTCCTTTGTTCGCTCCCCCAACGCCTTGCCGCGATCCGCAAAGAGCAAGTCCTGCGAAATCACAGTTATGATCAAGGCGGACAAAGCCCCCAAGCCGAGGTGAAACGCATCGAACTTGCCTGAGAAGGCTACCCAAGTAAGGAGCAA
>CAZWTI010000278.1:0-2513 GCA_964637065.1 uncultured Puniceicoccaceae bacterium | reverse complement strand
AGGAGATTGACTGGTCTGTTGGGCAAGTCATGAAAGCGATCAAGGACGCAGGCGTGGATGACAATACCTTGGTTGTCTTCACCAGCGACAACGGCCCTTGGTCGATGTTCGGGCCGCCTGGCGGCACTGCCGCCCCCCTCCGAGGAGAAAAGGGAACTTCCTGGGAAGGCGGATCCCGGGTTCCGGGCCTCTTTCGCTGGCCCGGCAAAATCAAGCCGGCGGTGATCGACGACTTGGCTGCCAACCTCGACCTATACGCGACTTTTGCCACCCTTGCCGCTGGCGAGCAACCTCAGGGCTTGCGAGGCTATCTATCCAAGGATTTTTCCGTCACGCTACTGCGAGGCGAACCCGGTCCCCGCAAGCGCTGGCTTTATTCCCATGGCAGTACTTCCGCCTTTCGCTCAGGGAAATACAAAATCCACTTGGCCAGCAAGGATCGTTCCTCTCACCCCGACACTAGGCGGCAGGAAGCGCTGGTCAGGCACAACCCTCCCATGCTCTTCGATCTTTCGAAGGATCCGGGAGAGCAAAGGAACCTGTCCGCCGATCATCCGGAGATCGCGGCCCGCCTGCTCCGGGAAATGAAAGCTTTTCGTTCCTCCAAGTAACCGCCCGCATGGGGCAATTCTCGAGGTGGAGCAACCGCTTCATGGCGGCGGGGCGGTAGTCGGTTACTTGGTTCGGATGCCTTGTGCGTCCCATCTCTTTACGGAAATCCGTTTGCCCTCCTTGTAGGTGGTTACAAACTTCTTCTGCCCATTGCTACACCACGCCGTCACCCAGCCTCCTGGTCTCCTGAATGATGCTCACGTGATTTGGAGTGATCAGATCAGCGCTCATCGCGATATAGACTGTTTTCATGTAAACAGTCATTGGCTTTTCTTGATTATGCATAGCTGTTATCCATCGTGGCGGCATACCCCCGTGTGAGACGTGCGGCCGCGCCCTCCACCCAGCAGGACCACAGTTCCTTCGAGGCGTCGAAGTAGAGGTAGAGCCGCTGGTTCTCCTGCTCCACCCGAAATCCCTCCTCGAACGACAACCCAAGAAGGGACTTCAGGATCATCTTGTTCACATTCCTGTGTCCCACGAGCAGATGGATCCCCGGGCCTTTCAAGAGCTCGTCCTGATCGACGAAGAATCGATGTACGCGGGCGGCAACATCGTGCAGGTTTTCGCCGTCGGGCACGCGATAGTGAATCTCGTCTCTGGAGAAATCCTGATAGTGCCGAGTCAACTCGGCGGTGGACTGCCGGCCCACCAACTCGCCCTCGAGAACGCCCAGAGAGGTCTCCTTCAGTAAGTCGCAGGAGACAACGTTGGGTCGGCCGATATTGGCCTCGGCGATGGGACGTGCCGTTTGCCGGCAGCGCTGTAGAGTACTGGAATGAACTTCAATGAGTGGAATACTCCTCAGCAAGCGCGCCATTGCCAGGGCCTGGCTGCGGCCTCGGCTGTTGAGCGGAATGTCCTGCTGGCCCTGCAGTCTCCGCTCGGCATTCCATTCGGTTTCCCCGTGTCGGGCGACGATCAGGCAATGCGGGCCTCGTGCGCGAATGAATTTGGCGAGATCTTTCTCCTCGCTCTGGTTTTGAGAGGTGGCATTCATGATTCGGGAGGGTTGACAGATCCGAAGTGTCGGTAGACCAACCCGATCCGTACGAGAAAATTGACGTAGGCTGCTGCGGTTAGTGCCCACAACAACCACAACAGAAGTGAACCATCTCCGGTGAGGTCGCCTACGACCAGTCCAATCGACAACCACAACAGGCGACTGTCGCTTCCTGCACAGAAGAGGCCAAACAACTTCTCGAGCCGACGCTTGGGATATCCCGTCTGCCAGGCCGAGCGAAATTTCTCGGAACTGGTCGTCAGCATGAAGATGCCTCCGAGGAGGGCAAAGCCCGCGGTGAGCGCACTTGCGGGATCCTCCACTCGATCACGCAGAGAGAACGCGATAGCGCCTACCAGCAGCATCTCAGTGCCCCGCTCCGTCAGCGTATCCAGGAAGTCACCGATCCTCGATGAGCGACCCTGAATTCGGGCGATCTCTCCGTCAACGCACGAGAAGATGCCGAACAACTGAATCATCACCACGCCCCACAACCAGTGATCGAACAGCACCAGCACGGCGGCCGCGACGCCAAAGATCAGATCGAGACCGGTGGCCGCGTTGGCCCCCATGCGGCCGGCGAGTCGAACCGAAAACCAAGCGGAAACGCGTCTCTGAATGTGGTAACAGTAGAAGCCGTCCGATTCAGACTTGGCGAGCGTCGGGTACTGCCATCGATCGGCATTCCTTGTTGGGGTATCGTTCATGGTCATATCACTGGGCAGTAAGGCGCGGAGCGGATCCTCGAGCACGATGCTACGGAGCCAAATGATGATTGAATATTCGCCTCCTTCTACGTTTCTTGAGCGGCTGGAATGCCGCGCTTGGAGTTTGACAGTGATTCACGATGGGGCTGTTCGCTCGGTAGAAATAAGCCGTTCTCATCGTTCTGTTCTTG
>CAZWTI010000277.1:0-6695 GCA_964637065.1 uncultured Puniceicoccaceae bacterium | reverse complement strand
TGCCGGCCAAGGGAAATTCCTTCCGCAAAGGGTGGTAAGGATACTCGTCCCACATAAGGATTCGCTTCAAATTCGGATGTCCTGAAAACCGTATGCCAAACATGTCAAAGGTCTCGCGCTCGTGCCAATCGGCAGCAGCGTAAACCTCGGACAGACTTGGTACTTCCGGATTCTCGTCATCAAGACAGTTGCAAGTTATTCGAACATAATTCCTGCATACCAAGGAGTAAAAGTGATAAACTGTTGAGAACCGCGGTGAGCTTTCTTCTCCCCAATCAACTGCGGTCACGTCCACCAACATCTCGAACCCCTCTTGGTCCCGCAAGGATTCAGCTAATTCCAATAGATGGCTTGGCGGACATGAGAAAGCAGGACAATCTGTCGATTCCAAGATCGAAAGGAAGGCATACCGCTCCCCCAAACCACTGGCTAATTCCTCATCCATGAAGTCGGGTTTCAAGCAACTGAGACAGGCTTAGGTTGACGAAGGTTGCGGACTGAGGCCTCCCGTCCAATCTTGTCCTGCAACTTGATCATGGCGTCAAGCAAAGCTTCGGGGCGAGGAGGGCAACCACTGACGTAGACGTCTACCGGCACAATGTTGTCCACTCCCTGCAGCACGGCATAGGAGCGGTACATCCCTCCAGTCGATGCACAAGCACCCATGGCCACAACCCATTTTGGTTCAGCCATCTGGTCGTAGATGCGACGGACAACCTCTGCCATCTTATAGGTAACGGTACCCGCAACGATCATGCAATCCGACTGCCTAGGCGAAAAACGCATCACCTCCATACCGAAACGGGAAATGTCGAAGCGTGAAGCTGCGGTGGCCATCAGTTCAATAGCGCAACACGCCAATCCCATAGGCATCGGCCAAACTGAATGCTTACGTATCCAGTTCACGACGGCATCCGCTCGAGTTACGACAATCTCGCCCTCGATCTTGCTGTCATAGGCAATTTCCTCAGTGGTCATTCGAGCCCGATATTAAGAAGTACATCGCTAGTCGCATTATTGACAACCGGCAAACCTCAAAAAAAAATAGCGGGGTGAATCCTGTGGAAGGAAGAAGCTAATCAGAAAAGTAGTCTCTTTCCGAATTGACTAAAGAGAAGCTCGCAAACATCCTTAAAGCTCCCTTACGGCCCGTGGAGAGGTGACAGAGTGGCCGATTGTGCAGCACTGGAAATGCTGTGTGCCGTGAACGGCACCGCGGGTTCGAATCCCGCCCTCTCCGCCATCTGCCGTTAGTGCTTATCCCTCTCGGACGAATATCTTGGCCTGACCTTGGAAGCGGGCCTCCGCCAAATTCAGAATCGCCGGAGCTGAAATAGGTTCGCCTCCGGTGGATGAGGAAGCCTGACCACTGACGAGGATGGCAGTCTTCCCATAGAGGTTAATGGTTTCCCCATCCTTGGGGGAAAGAACCTCTCCATCGTTCAACCAACGTCGCAACTGCATTTGGTTCCACTGTGAGTAAGGGTCACGATTCCCAAGCAGGTTCTCGGCAAAACGGATGGATGCCGTCTTCCAGAGGCTCTTGCCCAACTCGGGGGAGTCACCGATTGCCTTCTGCATAGCTTCGGTCGTGAGCCAAAGAGCCGAAACCGCCGTATCGGCGACCACGTTAGCCGTTCGTTTCACACCTGCCAAAACAGCCATTTCACCAATAACGGCGCCACGTCCCATGATATCGACTACAATGTCCCCGATGGAAACCTTCACGCTCCCACCGGTAATAACGACCATGCCATCACCTTCCCCACCCTGTTCCATGATTCGTTCCCCGGCTCCAAAAGAACGTTGCAGGGAAAGATCGATGATCTTGGAAATGACGCCGTCGGAAAGCCCTTTTACCCAAGTCACTTCTCTAAGAACTTCCTCGGGTTCAGGCAAACGCAGTTCCAGCGAGCTATGCATGACCTTCTTCATGCGCTCTTCGACATCTAGAAGCAGACGATCGGACTCATCGGCCTCAAGAGAACCGGCCTTGCGCAGCTTCTTGATCGTGTTCCGCTCGTGGTTTAGCACGGAACGGATGGCGTCCTTTGTCTCGATGCCCACTGTAACTTCAGGATATTCCTCGTGCATGTCCCGGAGAAAGTTGAGCCCTCGCAAGCGATTCTGTCGAATCTCATTCTTCAGCAGATTGGCAGTTTCTGCCACCTTCTTGGAATCCCCACTTTCGTCGAGATCGGCTACAAAGCCGTCGACCATCTTGGCCACGTCCTGTTGAGCCACAACAAAAGCCTTGGCGGAATCATAACTAACTGTGAGACGGTCTATGAACATCCCCTTGAGGACCGGCACATCCTTGAGCGCCTCCAGCAGTTTGGGAATTCCGCAGACCTTCTCAAGGTAGTCTCGAGCAGTTAAGGGAACCTTCCCCTCAAGATCGATAAACTCGCTCAAGTTGTTGTCCAATCCGGCAACACCCTGGGCACTCAAGAGCCCTTCTCGGAACTGAGCCCAGTAACTACTACGTTCCTTCTCAAGCAAGCGACGTCTCGTCTCGGCCAAGGTATCCATGCCGGCCAATTCGTCAGCCGTGAGGGGATACGCGACTGGTTCAGGCAGGTGCTTCCTCACCTCACCCCAATTGGCTCCACTTAGGAAGCGGTCATCCTTCAGCAAGTTCATCTCCTGCTCACATCCCTTGACAACGTTACCTGAGGCATTTGAGAACATCAGCTTCTTCACCGCCGGCAACTTGGTCAGGCCAAGCGCATTCACCAAAGGCTTAACGGTAACGGCGTTAACGAGCAGGGTAAGCAAAACAATACCCGAAATTAGAAACAGAAACTGGTCCCGAACTCGAGTGCTGACACCAATAAGTGAAGCGCTTGCTATGGCGCCAGAACCCTCGCCTAATATCAACACAACCTTGTCGCCGGATGCCAATTCCTCTCGAGTATTCATCGCATACCGAGAACTCTTTTCACCTAAAGCTTTTTCGGCAGTATCATGATCTTGGGAAATTCCAACGATTCTACCATCAGTACTAACCGTTGCAACAGCATGAGACAGTGAACTGGCTTTGTACGGCTGGGATTGTACGACTTTTCTCAATTGTTCTTCTTTATCCTTATCTATGATAAAAACTGAAGTTGTTGCCTCCTTATAACCCTCCCCTCCTGAATCGACCTCAAATTCGTAACGCAAATTTTCAGAGTAAACTACCAGAGCCAACGCTAGGCCGATAGCACCTCGAAGGGCTCCCCACCAGACCACAACGGCGTCTTTCCCCGGCAAGCCGTAGCCGGCCTTCTTCATCAGAGGATAGAAAATTCCCATGTTGATGCCTCGAACCAAGTGAATTGCGAGATACACCAATCCCAAAATCGCGAAATCCATACCAGTGGGATGGGCTTTCTGGGCAATTATCACCCCAACCACGATGAAAATAATAACGTTTGCGATGAAAGCAGTAAGTTCCCAAAACTCATGCATGAAGTGCTCTACCTCGGGACTAATTCGCTTAGCGCCTACGCCAGCCATGAGTATGCCCAAGGCGACCAAACCCAAAACGCCGGAAACATGGAAGAAGTGCTCGCAAACGAAGAAAACCGCATAAGAGGTGACCAAGACCACGGTGATCTCGATCATAGGGTCATTGAAAACCTTGCGCACCCAGAGGATTGCCACCAACCCGATAAGCACCCCTACCAACCCACCCGCGGCGCCAATTTTGCCAAACCCCAAGGCGGCAGTACCAACAAAAGAACCTAAACCTGAAAAGATTTCACTCCCAGTTACAACGCCAATCAGCAAAACGAAAGCGACGATAGCAGTACCGTCGTTGAGGAGAGACTCGCCCTCAATAAGAGTCCCCAGTTTTTTGCTTGCCCCCAATTCCTTGAGCAAAGCGACCACCGCCACAGGATCGGTTGCGCTTACTACTGCCCCGAACAACATCGATGCCAACCAGATGAATGCTCCCATCTCGACATTCCAATCTGACAAAACTGCACCCTCACCCCCAAAGACCTGAATCATGCCCCAAAAAGACAAACCTGTCATGACCGTGGCCGTAACGATGCCCGGCCCAGCCAAGTAAAAGGCATTAAGGAAGGATTTTTTGAAAGTGTGAACGTCCAGAGCGAACCCCGCCTCAAAGATCAGGATGGGCAGAAATACATATAAAATAAGATGCCCATCCATATTGCCGCCCCAAGTTATGGCTCCACTCAAGGTGTCCACGATCTTGGCCCACAAACCCTCGATATGACCACCATGACCGTCGCCATGGCTATGCTCGCCACCATGTGGCCCAAAACGACGGTTGAGGAAACCCATGGCGAGGCCAATAAGCAATAGAAGAACTGTAAAGGGTAACGGGACCTTCTGCAGGAAGTGTCGGGTAGCCGAACCAATCACCAAGGCGAGGATGAGAAAGAAGAGACCGTAAAGGTACTCGTGACCCCCGGACGAAGCGAGGAGGCAGGGAGGTAGGGAAATCAAGTTCATGAGCGGGAAGGATTTACACGCAAGTCAACGAATCGAAACCTCATTGCCAAGTGAAAAAGCAATAAACCTACAGTCATGGCGTTTCGAACAAACGACCCGGCAAACGTTTTCTTGCGGGAGAAACATCTGCAGGTTTTGCTTCAGGTGAAGCAAAGGGAACAACGGGCTGTGGGGATGGGACAGCAGGTATGGGAAGGGAAGGACTCTTGGGGCCACGAAAGATCAATTCCGTCTTCAGCTGACCCTTTTCGTTTTCAAAAACTACTCGATTTTCGCTTTCGGAGACTATTCGACGAGATGGAGGCAAAGGGTCGGATGCCGGGGTTGTGACATGGGGGACTGGAGCAGGAGAAACTTGAGCAGGAAGAGAAGCGGGTGCCACAGTCCCTTTCGCTTGTGGAGAGAAACGTTTGGGAGAACGTCCCAAAAACTCTTCCAAGGGTCCGGGACCATCAGCGCTAGGTAGCGGAACAGGCTTGTGGGTCTCTCTAGGGGCAGCAGGCTCGGGCTTGTTTATTTCCTCAGAAGCGGAAGTGATGGGCACAATCTCGAAAGTATTCACTCCCCTCGCGTCGCCAACCTCGGCTCGATATCGTTTGGCAATAGACTCATGCTGAGCCTGAGAGACCGAAGCCAAAGAACGTCCAAAAGAGGATAGATTATCGAATCCACTGACCAAGAAGGAGGTTTCTGCCAATTTCTTCAAGTTTACGAAAACCTTGTCTCCGAAGCCATGACTCCCGGGCTTCACGAACAATAATTCTCCAGGCAGCAATTGAGTCGCTCGATTGGTAAATTGATTGGTCACCCGAATGCGTCCAAGCAAGCCCACCAACTTGAATCCGCCGTTCGGTTCGACACCCAGCAAAAGAGTTCCCATGCCATCCAAAGACACATCCACCTCAGGACCCTTGACCATAAGGACCGAACCCATCTTTCGCGTGCGGTAAAGCAAAGAGCCCTCATGCACGACGAAACGCTCCTCTTCGGCAATAAAAGTAGTTTGAGAGCCAAAGCGCAAAGTCCTGCCGGAAGCCAATGTCTCCAAACCACTTCGAGGTCCCACCGTAACACGCATCCCAAGAGGCAGGTACGTGGCGCGCTCCAAATTCGTTGACCCGTTAGCCGAACGGACCATGGCTCCATTCCCAAGAGTCGCTGAAACCAAGAATAAGTTCTTGGCAGCCACACATTGTACTAGAATCAAGCAAAAAAAGGCACATCCAAGTTTTCTCAGAACCCATTTTTCAAAACCAAATATATAAAAAGCGTTATCCATTGTACTCCCCTTCCTAGAACCTGTAATTACACGTCAAGGCTACACCAATGTCCCAAGCACGGAATTTCGCCGACTCTCCCAACCATTCTTGACCAGTCTCATTGGTAAACATCTTCGAATAATTCAGGAAAGTCTGGATTCCCAGCCAATCCTTCCACTGGTAGATTCCCGAAGCTCCAAAAGTAAAAAGGTAATCCACGCGCCCTTGATGTTCATTTTTTTTGTATGACGTTCTTGTAAAACCGAGATTCGGCATGAACAAGATACGCCCCTTAGGTCCAAATGCATGGATATATGTGAAATTAAGGCCGGTCTGGAGGTTGTCGCCATCATCGGCAAAGACACCTTCAGGAAAATCCGGCAAGACTCCGGGAGATCGGTCTGTATTTGAGTATTTCAGCATAGAATCGATCATGAGGAACGAATTTACAGAAAAAGGTACTATTTTTTGGATGGAAAAAGTCGGAGCTGTGGCATCGAACATCCGGTCACCCGAGGATAGGCTGCTCAAGTAATCGTACTCGAACCCCACAGCCAGACTCAATTCATCGGGCAGGCCAATTGCAGCGGACCCCTTAATCATACTGAATTGATATTCCAACAAATCCCGAATCGTTTTTTCACCGTATCTGGCACACTGCGTCATGAAGTCAATTCGGGGAATGAAGGTAACGTATTCGCCAATTCGCGCTGGGCGTACACCCAATCCCCCACCAATGTTAAACTCGTAGACGCCGGAACCAATCTCAGCACCCTTGGTCCGCAAAACGTTACTGGTATGGTATAATCGCAACCCAGATGAAATCGAAGCGTTAATCAAGGGTTCCTCAGTAGAGGTTGTGGAAGGACGAGATCCCTGTGAAGAGGGTGGAAGGGATCCGGAAATCGCACCTACAGGTCTACTTGGAACAGCGGACATTCCTTTGATAGCTCGAGGTGGCACATT
>CAZWTI010000276.1:0-21382 GCA_964637065.1 uncultured Puniceicoccaceae bacterium | reverse complement strand
GAAGGATTTTGATGAAGCCGTGGCCGCCCAAGTTGCAGGCATCCTGACCGACAAGGGTCACAACCTAGGAAGCGAGGAATCCAAGGCTCGGTGGGGAAAGGTCGCCTCGGAATCCGTTCGCCTTGGCTTTGCCTCCTTCATCTCGACCTTGGAATAGCAATCCCAGAAAAAAATCTCTTCTTAATCACTGCGAGAGATTCAAGATTTTTAAAAAAAAGGAGATGCAGGCTTTACAGTAAACTAATTTATAATAGGTTTCCAAAGTTTTGTACTCAATATGTCTATTTAACCTCACTATTTCGTAAGCATCCACTAGAGATGGCACTGAAAGGAAAACAAAATGGCTGAAGCAAAGAAAACCACCACTCGGAAAAGAACCTCCAGCAAAAAGGCAACTGATATCGACGATGTCAAGGCAGTTGAAAAGCTGCGCGAGGCGCGCGAACAAATTCTTGGCGAGCTTCGCAAATCGATTGTGGGGATGGACGATGTCATCGATCAAGTGATGATATCGGTCTTTTCGAGAGGTCACAGCTTGTTGGAAGGGGTTCCCGGCTTGGCCAAGACGCTGCTCATCAGCTCGATTGCTAAGTGCTTATCGCTATCTTTTCGGCGAATCCAGTTCACACCTGACTTGATGCCATCCGACATCACCGGCGCTGAAGTGCTGCAGGACGATCCCGAGACCGGACTAAGGCAATTCACCTTCAGCAAGGGACCCATCTTCGCGAACATCATCCTGGCGGATGAAATTAACCGAACGCCTCCGAAGACGCAGGCCGCTCTGCTCGAAGCCATGCAGGAAAAGATGATTTCCGCCGGAGGTGATGACTTTCACCTCGACTTGCCATTCTTTGTCTTGGCGACGCAAAACCCTCTCGAGCAGGAAGGCACCTACCCGCTGCCGGAGGCCCAACTCGACAGATTCATGTTCAAGATTCACGTCGAGTATCCAACCGAGCAGGAGGAAATCGACATCATGCGTCAGGTAACCAGTGGTTCCATCTCCGAGCCCAAGGCCGTTCTCTCCAAAAAGGAAATCCTGGCCCTGCAAGACCTCGTACTGCGTGTACCTGTCGCCGATCACATCTACAATTATGCGGCGAAATTCGTACGCTCGACTCGGCCGGGCCAAGAAGACACTCCCGAATTCATTAACGATTGGGTTTCCTTCGGCACGGGTCCCAGGGCATGCCTCAACCTGGTCATGGCGGGCAAGGCCCGGGCCATTCTACAGGGACGCTTCAACGTAGCCATCGAGGACATTCAAGCCTTGGCGCTTCCCGTAATGCGTCACCGCATGGGCTTGAACTTCGCCGCCCAGTCGGATGGCGTGAGGACAGATGACGTAGTCCAACAACTATTGGACGAAATCCCTGCAGACGAAAAACTGTACGAAGCCAAAAGTGCCTGAGAGAGAGATTTTGTCTCCTTTCTTATTCCAAAGATAAAAGACAGGGATTCACAAGAACCCTGAGCCATAGAAAAAGGCATGCAAGCAAAGTATCTCGATACTGACACCTTGTCCAAGATAGGGCCCCTCGACGTGGTCACCCGACAAGTCGTCGAAGGCATACGCATCGGCATGCATCGCAGTCCGGTGCGAGGCATCAGCACCGAGTTCTCCGCTTATCGTCAGTATGTGCCCGGCGACGAAGTGCGTCACATCGACTGGAAGCTTTACGCTCGCACCAATCGTTATTTCGTCAAGCTTTTCGACGCGGAAACCAACTTCATCGCCAACCTCTTGCTGGACGCAAGTTCGTCGATGACCTTCTCATCCAGCAAGATCACGAAATTGGAATATGACAAGTACATGGCAGCCAGTCTCGCATACCTCATCGTCGATCAGCGAGATTCCGCTGGAGTTGGGGTCTTCGATGGAGAAATGCAGGGCTACATCGAACCGAAAAGCACCTTGGGCATTCTCGCCGACATTTCACGGGAATTGGAAAAGGTCGAACCCCAACCCCGTACAAAAATCGCCGAGATTCTACATGAATTCGCGGGAAGGATGAAACGCCGAGGCATGGTAATGCTTTTCTCCGACCTGCTGGACAACACGGACGAATTCATCAAGGGCATCAACCACCTTCGATACCGTGGTCATAACGTAACTGTATTTCACATCCTCGACCCCCATGAACTGAATTTTCCCTTGAATGGGGTTTGGCGTTTCGAGGGTTTGGAAGACGACGGTAATCTAATTACTCAGCCCGCGCGCGTACGCCAAGCTTACCTAGAGGAATTGGAAAAGTTCATCGAGAAAGTGCGGGGAGCATGCATCAAGAGTGAGGCCGACTACGTCTTGGTTGATACGTCCCAACCGATTGAGTCCGTAATCTCCAGCTATCTTCTGCAAAGGACGGCCTCAAAGGTGCGATGAAACGTTTTTGGAGCACCAACTTGATCCTGATGGGACTGATGCCGGTGGCTGCACATGCAGTGGAGGACTTGGTCATAGACGACTTTGAAAAAAAACGAGGGCAATGGACCTTCGAGGGATCAGCCTTCACCGGATATGGTTCGGGAGACTACTGGCATCCCGGTCGCTTTGATCGCGGCATGCTGCGAATCCGCGGCTACCGAGGGGTCGCCATGCTGAAAAGCTGGGGACAACACGGCAGAAACGTTGACGGGGAGACCGGACGCGCGACTTCGTCTATCTTCAAGGTGGAACGAAATTTCATTCGATTCATGATTTCAGGTGGAAAGAACCCGGGGGGTACCTGCGTGAACCTATTGGTGGACGGAAAGGTCGAACGTTCGGCAACAGGTGATAATTCCAACCTAATGCACTCCGTAGCCTTCGAAGTCGCCGGGTTTAGAGGCAAAGAGGTGCAAATCGAGTTGGTGGACGGGGAAACCGGCCCTTGGGGCTATGTTTGCATCGATGACTTGATTCAGAGCGACGACTCAGGCGGGGCGCGCCTTGCGAAAGGAAAGATTGCAACGGGTGACGATACAATCTGGACGGAGCAGGATTGCATGGTGGGTACCCTAGGTTGGTCAAACGGGATACTGAAAATCAACGACAGTCCCGTGCAAATAGAAACCGTGAGAAGTATTTCCGTTAATACCAAGGGAGATTCGACCAAAACCTCCAAAAGTTTCGTTCGATTTCGCAATGGGGAAAAATGGCAGGTTGAAATCCTGACGCTTTCGAAAGGGAAGTTGAGCCTTCAAATGGGTGCCTCCGAGCAAACAGTGGACATTAGTTCGGTTGCCTCGCTTGAGTTTGCTGCGGGTTCCACGAACACCCAAGATGCTCGAGCGGGAATCCTCTACCGCAATCCGGGAAATCCCGTACCCGGCACCCTAAAGTGGATAAAGAAAGAGGACGTGGCCTTGGATTCCGCCCTTGGGATACTGCCCATACCTCGAGAGGGACTTGTCCGGTACGTTATTCCGGGCGATTCGACCGGAGTGGAGAAGGAGAGTGAGGACGAAGTCGGGTTAGTGGACGGCAGCGTCCTCTTTGGCAAAGTCTTGATCAAGGACGCAAAGATCATTCTTGAGCATTCTTTGCTGGAAACCTTGGAAATTCCGTGGGAAAACCTCCGTTACCTGATCCGTTACGGTGAAAACGTCAAATGGTTGTCTGACCTCGAACGAGGAGAGACAAAATCCTTGGGCCCTCTGGGACCAAAAACTGGGGTAGAATATGTGGATTTTCGTGGGACCGACAAAACTTCACTTTCCGCAGTCAGGGTAGTTCCTCAAACCATCGTTCGCTACAAGCTTCCTGAAAAGGCCAAAAGTGAAGGGTACCTTCTCCAAACAGTGATTTCGCCGATACCCGGCAGTCTTGGCGACGCCACAATCACCCTGTCCGTCGGTAGTCGTGAATTCTACAGGAAAGAACTTTCCGCTGAGGATGCCTCCGAAAAACTTTTGCTGCCTATCCCCAAGGGCAACGAGTTGCTGCTCGGTGTAGAATTCGGCAAACGATTGGCCTACCCTTGTGGCATCGACCTGCATGATGCTCACATAGCCGCTGCAACGCCTGCAAGGAAGGGAGGCAGTCAGTGAATTTCCTGAATTCTCCCTTGGTCTGGGGCAGTTTGGCAGCGTTTGGCGTGGCAGTCCCAATCATAATCCACCTTTTGCATCAACGGCATCGTCGGCAAACTGACTGGGCTGCCATGGAATTGCTGCGACGCGCCTTGGTCATTCGTTCCGGTCAAGTTCGACTGGAAGACATCATTATTCTGCTCTTGCGCTGTCTAGTCTTGGCCTTGGTGGCATTCGCCCTCCTTCGCCCAACCCTCGACGATCAATCAGGCAGTTTCCTCGGTGAGCAAAGGGTTGGAATGGTCGTGGCCATAGATGCATCCTACAGCATGTCTCATGGCTTGGGCGAGAGGCGCAAGCGGATAGATGCTGCGAAGAAGCGAGCTCTTGAAATCCTATCCACGGCGAAGCAGGGAGACCCCATAACAATCGTTCTGTTAGGGGATAAACCACGCTATTTGATGAGGGGAGCGAACTACAACGAGGAACGCTGTTCCATTGAGCTTGAGAAGGTAAAAACCTACCCCGAGCGATTAAACATGGAACGCAGTGCTGCCGAACTAGGGAAATTGGTGGCCGAGCTAAAGGCGTCTGTACGCGAGTGCTACCTAGTTACGGACGCACAGGCCATTGATTGGAACAACTTGTCGGAAACTGCAAGACATGGTTTGGAAAGTATTTCGGATCAAGCGAGTCTGTTCATTGTCCCTGTCGAGACAGCGGG
This sequence comes from uncultured Puniceicoccaceae bacterium, assembly GCA_964637065.1. GTDB lineage: Bacteria > Verrucomicrobiota > Verrucomicrobiia > Opitutales > Seribacteraceae. The sequence goes on along the minus strand of CAZWTI010000276.1, from coordinate 16,644 downwards.
GCAGGAAAATCTTGCCGTCACGCAATTCAGTTATGTCTCGGGTTCGCTCGGACCGACGGGTGCGGCTCGATTCAGGGCCGAGGTCAAGAATTTCGGACTCCATTCGCACGAGGGGGGAACAATCACCCTAATGGTGAACGACCGAAACGATACGCCAAAATCACTAGGCTCCATCAAGGCCGGAGAGACAAAGATCATCGACTTCTATGCCACCCTAAACACAGTTGGTGATGCAAACCTGAGCGCCTCTCTTGGGCTCGACTCACTTATCGAGGACAACCGACGCCACACGGTCGTAAAGGTAAAGGAGAACACGCGAATTCTTTGCGTGGACGGTGAGCCTGCTTCCAGCGAAGGTCCGGGCGAGACCTTCTGGTTGGCCAAGGCCTTGGAACTGAATCAGGTGGGAGACGACGCCGCTCTGGACGTAGACCAATTCGAATTGGAGGAACTCCAGCCGAACGACATCAAGGATTATGACCTCGTGATCATGGCGAATGTCGAGCGAGTCGAGAAGGACATGGCCGATACACTCGCCTCTTTCGTAAAAAGGGGCGGTGGGCTGGTATTTTTCGCAGGAGAACGGGTGGATTCTGAATCCTACAACAAAAAACTTGGCTCCGCAGGGGCAAACTTGCTTCCGGGTCAACTCGTAAAAGTAACATCCTTTGATGACGAATCAGAAAACAGTGATGAAAACGAAGATGAGTCCTCCTGGACCCTCGGGACCACGCGTTCCAATCACGTCCTCGCTAGACTCGTGGCAATGATTCCAGAAGAGGGAAGGAGCGAAGCTAGGTTTCAGCGCGTCATGGAAATTGTTCCCGATTCCAACGCCACCACGATCTTGAGCCTCTCGGGACCGAACCTTCCCTTGGCGCTCGAAAAACGAATGGGGTTGGGGTCCGTGCTGCTCTTTGCAACTACTGCAGATCGCGCTTGGTCAAACCTAGTCATCCAACCGCTTTTCCCAATGCTGATGCAGCAAATGGTCACAAACCTCACCAACCGCCCAGGCACGTCCGCCGCCCAAAACGTCGATTCTGCGGAGGCGGACGTAAAGGTGACGGAAAATCTCGAAGAGGCTCTCGGTTCCGTTCAGGCCAAGGTGATTGCCACCACTTCCGATAACATAGCCGGCATTGTAAATGAAAGTCGCAGGGGCATGGAAATCTCCCGCACTCTCCTGATGCTGGCGCTGCTATTATTTATCCTGCAAGGCTTTCTAGCCAAGCTTTTCACCAGTCGCATGACCAGCAAAGGCGAATCCGACCTTCAGGAAAGCTTGCGCAAACATACCGTGATTGCGGCACGAAGAACGTAGCGGATACGTAAACCGAAGGATTCCTTGGTAAATCGATGTTCAAGAAGTTATTCGACATAGAAGCGGACGAGAACGTTTCGGACGTGCAGTTCATCTTCCAGAACGACTACTGGTTGATCACCTTGGTTTTGCTTGTCGGCCTGATAGGCTTTTCCATCTACCTCTACCGATCGGAATCCTGGCTTTCCCGAAACCGAAGGCTGATCATGGGAGGATGTTATTTGCTCGCAGGCCTTCTGATTGTTTTAATCCTGCTGGAACCTGCATTGAAAATGCAATCAGAACGTCCCCAGCAACGCAACCTGCTGGTACTTCTCGACGTCTCGCAGAGCATGAACATCACCGATCAAGGTGAGGCTTTAGATAACTTGAAAGAGCAGCAATCGACCGAGAATAATGATTCCATCGAAGGAGGATTGGCAACGAACGCTTCCCGGTTGGCACACGCCAAGAATGCCATAAAAGACATCAATCACAAACTCGGCGACAAATATGCGGTCAAATACTACAGCATTGGCGATCGGCTGGAACCGTTCTCCGTCGAGGGAAACAACTCAAAGAGTCTCCAAGCGAAGACCGCGGATGCGAACACTTCAAAAATAGGCTCGGGCATTGAGGAAGCGGTCGCCCGGCACATAGGCCAATCCGTTGCAGGTGTAGTGGTGCTGAGCGACTTTGCCTGGATTGAAGGTTCGGACCCGAGTGAGGTGGCCCGTGAAATGAAAGGTAAGGGTGTCACCCTTTATCCTGTTTCTTTCGGCATGCCGTCGCCACCAGACGTAAAAATAAGACGAATCATTGCTCCTGAAGTGGCTTTTTCGGGAGACAGGGTTCCCCTTCGCGTACAAATCGATTCGAGTGGCTTTGACGAAAGGTCGGTTGAAGTAATCTTAACCGTAAACGAACAGCCCCTGGACCCCCAAGAAATCAAACTCACCGGGAATTCCCAATTCGTCGAATTCTTATTCGTTCCGATAAAGGGAATGAAGACAGCGAACTTGACTGCTTCCATTGAAGCTCTTCCGGGCGAAACCACGGAGTTAAATAATGCCGACAATCATAAGATCGAAATAATCGACGAAAAAATCAACGTCCTCTACGTCGAGGGTATGCCGCGTTGGGAATTTAGGTATCTTCGCTGGGTATTACTGCGCGACCCCCGCCTGAACGTTCGCTTCTTGATGACTCAGGGAGACAAATACCTTGCCGCAACCTCACCAAGACACTTGGGCGCCTTCCCTTCCAACGCCGAGGAAATGCTCAAGTACGACCTAGTAATCCTCGGCGACGTACACTCGTCGTTCTTTTCTTCAAAGCAAATCGACTGGATCGAGGAACTAGTCAAAGGTTCCAAGACGGACAGTGGTGGATCGCTCCTCATGTTGGCGGGGCCGGTCGGGGCGCCAATTAGTTATGTCGACTCAAACTCGACAAAGATTCCCGAGATGCTCCCGATCCGACTCAACTTGGACAGTAGACAATGGTTTCATGCCAACTCCCATCCGGTCGTCACTGCCGACGGCATGAATAGCTCGGTAGTTTCACTCCACCCATCGAAGGACGTAAACAACCGCATTTGGAAAACCGTCAGCCCAATGGGATATTTGAACGGACTCACAGCCAAACCCGGGGCCACGGTGCTTCTTTCACTCTCCGGCGATGACGATCCCACCGTGCAGGCATACCCTCTCGTGGCTTGGCAACGATACGGAAGCGGGAAGACCATGTATGTGGGAACGGCGGACCTTTGGCGGCTAAGGCGGGAGGTGGGAGACCAATATCATGCCCGCTTCTGGGGACAGGCGATCCAGTTTCTGGCCCTTTCCCGCAAATTGGGGCAAAACAAGCAGATCACCTTGGAGACGGGCCGCAAGCAGTATGCCACCGGCGAACGCATCGAGCTTTTCGCAAACGTGCTCTCGGAATCATTCGATCCTGTGGAAGAGGACTTCTATCCCGTGCTGCTCGAGAGAAACGAGTCCTCACAAGCTCCTGTGGAACTCGAACTGGAACCCGTTCCGGGAACTCCCGGCCTTTACAGTAAATCGTTCCTTGCTGTGAATGATGGCAACTTTATCTTGAGGGCCCAAGATAGTGACGCACCCAAAGCCAACACCGTAGGGTTCGAGGTAGAGAACATTCCGCTCGAACAACGCGAAACCTCCATGCGTGGAGACGTCGCCGACCAAATCGCCACCCTCTCGGGGGGGAACCGACTCATGGCCTTGACTGAGATGGTTCAAGACGCCAACTCCTCTGTGCGCAACTTGAAAGACCTCGCGAAATTGCTGCCTGGAGAAAAGGCAAGACCCTTGCCAATCGAACGAGAAAAGGCTCTCTGGGACATACCTTGGATTTTCTTGCTTCTCGTAGTCCTCACCGGCGTGGAATGGTACCTTAGAAGAAGGGAAAACCTCGTCTAGAAACTGAAGGATATCCATGAGCAATCAACCCAAAGAATCCGATGTCTCATCCATCGAGGAAAAGCTCGTCGAGGCTTGGAGGCAGGAGCAACGCTTTTTCAATTTGCGGGGCGGCGCGCGCTTCCTGATTTGGTTGGTGGCATTGCTATTGATTGATTTCTTGATTGATTGGCAAATTTTCTTCCGTGAGCGCTTGGAAGTTCCGGGAATTCTGTTGTTAGTTATCAACTTGGCGGTCTTGGTCTGGGTACTATGGCACGAGTGGTTTAGGTTCAGGAAACCCTACGACTCGGTACGGGTGGCGTTGGAAGTGGAGAACAAGCACCCCGAACTTCGTTCCGTACTCGTGTCTTTCACCCAACTAAAGGATGTCGATGCCGAAGAGATACAGGCTTCCCCTGCCTTGCTTAACGCGATGCGTGATCAAGCCATCTCCCTGACCCGGCCTCTGGACTTTCGCGAAGTAGTCGACTTGCGACAATTGAAGAATCTTGGAGTAGTCTGCTTGCTGAGCATAGGTTTTTTCTCAGCCGTCAGCTTGCAGTGGGAGGACCACATGCGAGCCCTCTTTCTCAGGCTGCTGGGCGGCGATGCGAACTATCCAACAGAAACCACCATTACTTCAGTTTCCCGTGACTTTACAATTAAGCTAGGCGATTCGGCCGAAATCGTGACCGAGGTCAACTCCTCTAAGAAAGTTCCACCGACCGGCACTTTATATTGGCGTTCAGAAGGCGCGAAGGAAGCTTGGCTAGAAATTACGGTCGACAATCGCGATAGATACATCGGGGAAATCGAAAAAATCACAAAGGAGACCCAATATCGACTTGAGATCGGGGATGACCGTACCGATTGGTTCACGATCTCGGTTTCTCCAAAGCCGGTCTTCACGGCAACAAGCGTTACCCTCACTTATCCGGAGTACTTGGACTTGAACGACTCCACGGAGGAAGCCTTGGACTTATCCGTACCAGAAGGGACAACGATTAAATGGACCTTGCAATGCGATCCTGCAATCACAGACCTGAACATTACCGTGGGTGAAGAAAAATTTGCTGCGGAAGTTAGTGTAGACGGTACGACAGCCGTTTTCTCGTGGCCTAAGCCGGGGACTGAACTGACTAAGGGATTCACTTACAACTTCCATTACATCAAGGATAAGAAACATGGTTTCGAATACGAGGTGCCCGGAGAGCAGGAGGTCGTGGTGATACGTGACAGGGTTCCCGAGATTGAATTGCTGGAACCCACAACCAACGGGTACGCCACCACAAAGAAAATACTCGAGATAGTCGCTCAGGCCAAGGATGACCATGAACTGGGCGAAGCCTCTCTCCTGTATACGATAAACAACAGACAGCAAAAACGCGTCTCCTTCGAAAAATTGACCGGCAAGAAACTTTCGGAGACCAAGGGGGAGATTCGTATTCGCAAGCCTTTGAGCGAATTTCTGGATGAGGATGAAGAATTGAAGCCCGGAGGTAGTTTCGCGTTTGAAATCGAAGTAAGCGATAAGGTTCCTCCCCTTGGCTCCCACATCAACTTGTCATCCGAGCGAAAATTGACTATCCTCAGCGAGGAAAATTACTTGAGATGGTTTAATATTGAATTGGAGAAACAGCGAGAATTGATAGCAAAGGCGAGAGACTCGGAAAAAAGTGCTGAGGACAAGGTCGGAAAATTAAAGGCGGAAGAAAAAAAGGAATAAGTGATGAAAAGTAAAATACTAGCACCTTTCGCACTGACATTGCTTTGGTTGCCCGAACCGATCATCGGAGAAGAAAGCAAGCGGAGCAACGTCCTGCAGACAGCCGAACGAATCAAGAAGCTCGAGCGAACTCAGGGCGATGTAGGGCGCCAACTAGGAGCTGCCTCAAGGAAAATTGATGGTTTGCTCAAGGATCTCGCTTCCAATCTCTTGATCGAAGAGGGCAAAGGCCAAGACATCGACAAAATGAACAAGGCTGTCCTCACCGTGAAGGCAAACCGCGTTCCAAAAGCGAGCGACAAATTGGAGGACGCACGCACGCAAATCGAAAACGCTTACCCTCATTTGGATGAAGCGGGAAAAGAAATCAGCTCCATAATCAAGGACTTGAGCGATCTCCTTGCGGCAAGCGAGGCAGCCCTGCTCGCTGACGATCTACTCCGAAAAATCAAGGCTCTAATCAAAAGAGAATCCTTTCTCTCGCGCGAAACCATCAAGTGGGGCAAGATACTCGTGTTCACGCCCGCTGTCGCGGAAGCGGATAAGCCAAGGGTAGTTAGAGCCCAAGAGGAAGTCGTTCAGGAACTGGGTTTATTTAAAACTCTGCTCAAGGATGCGGTTGGGAAGGCAAGCGACGAGGGGCTCGTTAAGCGTTTCCAGAAAGCGACCAAAGTTTTTGACGAAGGCAAGCCCGACGTGACCCTTCGAAGGGCCGTGACCTTCATAGAGCAATGCCTTCCGGAAACTGCCGTCGAAGCTGTGCAGCAACAGAAAGAGGCAATTGAAATACTAAAGGAAATTGAGCGAGTCCTATCCTCTGATGACGATGACATTTCAAAAAAGGAAGAAGTTCTTGAGGAGTTGAAGCGAATCCTCGAGGAACAAGTCGACCTGAAGGAGGAAGTGGAAGAGGCGGGCAAGGAACTAAAGAATGCCTCCGACCTGCAGGCCGAACAACTCGAATTACAGGAAGCTCTTGAAGAGGCCGTCGCGGATGAACCACCGAGCGAATCTCTGGAAGAAGCATCCGAGGCAATGGAAGAAGCCGCCGAGGAACTGGGTGAAGGAAACCAAGAGTCGGCGCTCCCCCCACAGGACACCGCCATAAGCGAGTTGCAGAACGCCATCAGCCAACTTGAGGCTGAAATAGCCGAGGCTGCCGCCGAGGCTGCCGCCGAGGCCCAAAGCTTGAGTGATTCCTTTGCCGATCCCATGGATTCCTTTGGCGACAGCTTTGCCGAACCAAGTGATGCTTTCGATGCATTACCACCCGATTTCTTTTCTGAACCCTTGGCCAGCGACGGGTTCCCGAGCGACGGTTCGGCAGGTGAAGGGCAGGGTGAAGGGCAGGGTGAAGGGCAAGGGAAGGGTCAAGGACAAGGGCAGGGAGCTCCCGGCATCGGGCCGCCCAGTTCTGTTCCCGGCGCAGGTCTGCCAGTTCCGGGTTCGTTTGCCCCCGCTCCTCCGGGGGTATTGCCAGACGACCCACAAATTGATTCGACGGGATACTCCTCGACGACTGCGCGAGGAAACGCAGTCAAGAGAACCTTGATGTCGAAGAGTTCCATTCTAAAGAGAAGACGAGCCCTCGTCATCCAGAAATACGTACAGCAATTGCCGCCCGAATTCAGAAAGCAAGCCAAAGACTATTTCGAAGTATTGGCGAAACCGCCGAGTCAAGAGTGATCAAATGAAACTTCTTAGGAAATCGAGGTCTTTCCCAATATTGGTTCTTGCATCTCTACTTCCGGCGAATGCCACTATTCAGGCATTCGCCCAAGAAGCTTCGGGAACCCAGCGAGTTGCCAAGGCAAAACTGCTGCCGGAGGTCCATACGGCCATTAGCAAGGGGCTATATTTTCTTTCCGGCATCCAGAAGACAGACGGAAGTTGGGGAGACAAGCATCCCGTAGCCGACACATCGCTTGCCTTGATGTCTTTCATGCTTCAAGGGCACGTCCCCGGCAGAAAACCCTACGGAACAAATATGGATCGAGCAGTCGCCTACATCGTAAACGTCGGGAAAAAGGGGCAGCATGCAGGTTATTTGGGCACTCCCAATCATCACGGAGGCATGTACGAACACGGTTTGGCCATTCTGGCCTTGTCGGAGGCATGGGGTCAGAGCACCAACAAGGATCTTCGTAATACTTTAAGAAGGGCCGTCGACATAACGATTCGAGCTCAAAACCACCAAGGCGGCTGGCGATACAATCCTGAACCACGAGATGCGGACCTCTCAATGACGGTGATGCAGACGGTCGCTCTTAACTCAGCCAAGGAAGCGGGTATCGCCGTTCCCGACGCAATCCTAGAAAAAGCAGTAAAGTACGTCCTGTATTGCCAAGATAAAACAAGTGGTGGTTTTGGTTACAGTGGACCAAGTGGACCCGGATTCGCACGCACTGCTGCCGGGGTCATGTCTCTGATAATGTGTGGTCATCGAAACGATGCATCGGAGCTATCCAAAAAAAAGGAACAGCGCGCAATCTCCCGAGGAATGAGGTTTCTGCGGGCGTATCCGGACCAAAAGTTCAGCGGAGGTTCGCATTTCCTATACGCCAACTATTATGTTATTCAGTGCATGTACCAGATGGGGGAAGGTGATTTCGATGCATACTACCCAAGAATCGCCGATTCCTTGCTCAAAAAGCAAAACCAGCAGAACGGTCGATGGTCAATCAAGGAAGGCGACACCTACTCGACCGCTATGGCCATTCTGATTCTCGGTGTACCATATAGGTTTCTACCGATTTATCAGCGGTAATTGAAACTTGAGAATTGAAAGTCGGCTTCGATCCTCATTTGGGGATTTCTTTCGAGAAGCGGGATTCGCAAGGAAGCTCTCCGTAAGGGGCATCCAAACCATAGCTTGGATTATCATTCCTTTTGTGTTGTGCAATGCGCAGGAAGATGTGGAGCCAACAGCTCTGGAAATTCATGAATGGACCAAACAATTGGCAATAGACGATTGGATCATCCAGTCCGTCGCATTGGAGGAACTGGGAAAAAGAAAGGTTGAGAAGGCTGTTCCCGAAATTCGCAAGATACTAAATCAGGGGAAGAGTTCTTGGCTTAAGGGTCGAGCCATGTTGGCCTTGGCCAAAATACTTGGAAAGGAAATGGTTCCCACCGCTCAAGAAGCAACCAAGGGAAAGGATGCCATCATCCGCAGAGCAGCTTTGCAAACACTTGATCTAGTTGGAGGAAAAACTTCAGTTCCGCTAGCGCGCGAATTGCTCAAGGATCCTGTAATGGAAGTTCGGTCCATGGCCGCCGCGCTGTATGCCAGTGAATTCCCAGGCGAAGCATGGCCAACCGTAGAACGCTTAACTCGTCTAGATAAAACAAAAGTCTCCAGTGATCTGTTGCGGGCCCTCGCTCACATCGGTTCCGAAGAAGCATTGAAGCGAATGGAGCAGCTTTTCCATGAACCCGATACAGAAAAAGGACGGGGACGAGAGATCATCAAGGCTCTTGCGGTTACGGAAGATGAAGGCACCTCCCTACTGGCACGTTTGACAGTTCACTACAATTCTGGTCAAGCAGAGTTTCAATTGGGAAAAAATCTTCTGCTTCCTCGCGAAAAGAAAAGGGTTTCCTCCTTGATAAAGGAGATGATTCAGGCAGAAGACACCTCTTTCCTAGGGAATACAGCATCTCTGATGGCTGAAATTTGCCCAACCCATGAGTTGGGAGACCTGATGTCGGATTCCTGGACCAAACGAAACGACCTGCCACAAGAAGTCATAAGGGCGGGGTTGGTGGCCCTGAGCAAAATTGAGCCGGTCAGATACAAGTCTTTTTTCACGCATTACTTGACCAGTAAAGATCCTGAAACCAGATCGATCGCCGTTCGTTGCCGAGGCTTGATACCCGACAAGGGCATGTTCGAAGTCTTTCGGCCCTACGTTCACGATGAGGACGCGAGAGTTGCCCAAGCCGCGTTGGAAAGTCTGCGGCAGACACCATTTGATTCAAGTCCTCAGGAGGGACTTCTCACCTACTTGGCCAAATCATTTCGAAGCCCAGAAGAAAAAATTACTCGAGCCGCTCTGGGGCTGTTTGCCAAAAGAGGGGAAATGGAAGAATTTGATTCCGCATTGCGGATGCTTCAACCGTTCCTCGAAGAAGGAGGCGGTTCCAAACGTGAAGCAGCGGCCAAGGCATTGGCGGAAGTCTGCAGCAATAGTCGTGATCCGGACATCGCCGCAGTCCAAGGTTTCGTAGGACATTGGGACGTGGTGGGCCCTTTCCTGAATGACAACAAGGACATTGGTTTCAAGAAAGTTTATCCGCCCGAAGAAGATGATGATGCAAAGAGCTACAAGGCGGAATACAAGTGGGAATTCGGTGGTGGCCAAGGTAATCGTGAACTTGAACTTACTTGGGGAAAGACCTCAGTGGGCAACGTGCAGGGGGAAATGCACGTCGCCGCCCAGATGCCGCTTCCGATACGCAACGCAGTTGCCTACGCCAAGACTGACATTCTTTCAGACAGCGAACGGATAGCCAGAATTACTTTAGAATCAAGGGAGAGAACGAGTCAAAAGGTATGGATAAATGGACAGATAGTTGGAGAATTCACCCTTCAACACAACGAACTGGGTGGTACTTTACAGCAACGGAGGGAGGGAGGACCCATACGCATCGAAAAGGTCAAGGTGAACTTGAAGAAAGGCTCGAACAGACTGATGGTCAAAACCACAACCTTCGGCGGCAATTGGTGGCTTCGCGTTAGGGTAATCGATGAGAAAAAGAACGAGAAGGCGAAGGGCGTGACGTTTGCGACCTCGACACTAGAGGGATAATGAAACCTTTACCCAAGCTGGGCATAGTCCTGACGATCATGACGCTAAGCAATCCTTTGCTTCAAAGGGTGGAAGCAGACAATTTAAAGGCAGGGCAGACTTTTGAACAAGCGGACCAGGCATTTGTTGAAGGGAATTTCACTCTAGGCGAGCAAATCCTGAATGACTTGATTTCAGCAAATCCCGGGAACTTCGAGTTGGCCATCTCGGCATTGCGCCGCATGTGCCTATCGGAGTACTTGGAATTGATCGACAATGATTGGCCGAGCCAAGGCTATCCGAATCAAATGTTCAACAAGGCCGGCAAAGATCACGATGAGATGTGGGCACTGATTTCAGAATATCTGCGCGAAGGCTTTCTGGAGGTAGGCAAATTTGCCAGGGAAGGAGATCGCTACCCTGCGGATCCAAGAGAAAACCCCTTTTTGCTCGAAAGCCTATGGAGGGAGAAACAGGATTTTCCACTGACCCCAAAAGAAAACATTTCCGATACGGCATCCATGCGTCTTCTGACCTTGCAGCGAGCCGGTTACCTAGAAGCCGATGATCCTGCGGTGATTGATGCCTCAGTATTGCTAGTTTTCCTGCGAAGAAGCCAAAAAAGATATCATGATGCCGCTCGCTTGATCGATGAATTGGTCGCCGCCCAAAACCAACACATTGACTGGTTGTTGGCGAGGGCAAGATTTCATGCCAAGGTAAGGTCGCCGCGAACTAACGGACTGTCACGCGAACTGTATGCCAAATTCGATAGACAAGCAGTCGATCCAATAGTCGCAAAAGCCGCCCGGAGAGCAGAATATTTCGACATCTCCGACGTTGCCCCGACTCACGACCCCATGATCGACGGTCGAGGATGGATGGGACAACTGGCGCATGACGACGAAAAGCGAGCATGGGAAAGGCTGGCGACAGGATTGGTTAATGGACTCGAGGAGCAAATCGACCTTTGGATTCAAGGTACTTTCAGCGACGAACAAAACCGTGTCTACCTGATGCGCAAGGACGGAACCGGATCGGCTATGATTTGGCAAGTGCTGGACGATCAATTGAAGTCTCTTGGAGCGGGTGCCTTGGACAACCTGAGATCGCTACAGGAAGAGAGATGCAAGTTTGAACTGCGAACGAAAAAAACGGCGAAGTTGACGCAACGTGAGCGACTAAAATTATTCAGAAGGTTTCCTTGGGCCATGACGGCCCATCTCGTGTTGATGGACTATGCCAAAAAAGAACTAGAGGCAGGTCGTGGGCAATCGGCTCGCAATGGATTCCGCGATGTCCGGGAACATACCGAAGAGCCGATTCTGATCAAGAAATCTAGGGTTGGGACATGGTTGGCAATCGCTCAAGAACAAGATTACGGAGCACTTGCTGAACTCTTTTCAGAAATCGATCCGGAAGAAAAATTTCTCTGGATGGGAAAAGCCGTCACGAAAAGGGACATTAGAGAACGATTGATGCACGACGTCACCCTTCCAAAAAACGAAACAAAATCCCCTACTCTATCCGAACTCACAGTAAGGTTTCTGAAAATGCCTCCTAGGCCACTTTGGCCCAACATGAGGCACCGCAGTTCCCCAGGCCTGGCATTTGTGAATCTTCAGAACGTCGGCTCAAGGGTACTGGCCAGCACCCGAAAAACGATGGCATTCTACGATGCCAAGAACGGAAGCAAACCTATTTGGGTAGACTCAGGCAGTGGAGGTCAATGGGGGAACTCGATAAGCCGTCCGGGAAAATTTCGTCCACTCGTAAAAGGGAACAAGATATATTCACGCTGGGGCTATAATGCCGATCCACGCAAGTTAATTGCAAGAGATGCTGACTCAAGGGAAATCATTTGGAGCATGGACGCCACGGGACCTTCGGATGCAAGGAGGAAAATCCCTCTCGGGAACCCTGTTATGTCCAGTGGTCAGATATATCTTGCATCCGCATGGGACAAACACAAATCCACAGGCGGCCTAAACCTCCGACTGAGCAGTTTGGATGCCGCAACGGGAAAGGTAAATTGGCATGCAGACCTCTACTTGCAAGCAATGCAAAACTTCTTCGAGGGCGTGTTTGGTGAATCACTCACGATCCGCGACGGTTCCATTTATTGTTCCCCGAGTACAGGTTTTCTAGGCCGGTTCGATATCCGTGACGGCACAATGGAGTGGATGTACAATTATGATTCATCCCCTGCAAATCAGTTGACGGTGGACACGTTGGGCACGGCCCCGGAAGTCGTGGGCAATATCGTGGTTGGCCTACCACGGGACACCAACGTAATGTTCGGTCTCGATAAGCGAACGGGGAAGATGCTATGGAGCTCCAGCCTGCTCCTGCCAAAGAAAATTATAGGGAGCGCGGATGGCAAGATCCTGGTTTACGGAATCTCGGCCCTCACCGCATTGGATGCCTTAACCGGAAAGATCTGCTGGAACGTCATTCATCCGCAAAAGATCATCGCTCAACCCACCTTGCAGGATTCGACCATCTATCTTGCGGCGGGCAAACAATTGTATCGCTACGACGCCGCAACGGGAATCGCGCAAGAATCAATTTCCCTGCCCAAAACCAAGAACACCATCCGAAAGGTGGCGGTACTCAAAAACGAACTCTACCTAATAACGGACGAACCCAGTTCCGAGGATGAGAACCCACTGATCAGGAGGGCTCACGGAGGGATCGCATGGGAGATCACCGCGAAAGACCCAAGGCTATACGTTACAAAACAAAAAGGTGCGAACCAAAGCAGTATACTAATCCATGAAGATGAAATGCTGCACTGCTTGGAGGCAAAACCTAGCGGGAAAATCCTATGGCAGCGTTTCGTCTATCCGCGACCTCACGACCTCTACTTCATCGAGGATAAAGTAGTGCTAGTCTACAACAAAGGTCGTTACGACGTCTATCTGAAGGCACTTGACCAAAAAACCGGCAACTTGGAGTGGGAATTGACTCTTCTTCGCCTAAGAGCAGGTCACGGAGGCATTTACGGACGGACGGGGAAATACCTTTACGGCAGAGACAACTCGGACAGGTATACTCTTGTCGACTTGAACATCGGCAAGGTGATTAGGCAAGACCACATAAGTCGCAAAAATGGCACTGCTAAAGCCGGCTTGGGGGGGGGACAGGTGCAATTTTTAATTTCCACGGCCTACAACAGAGCCTTGCACTGGTTGCGTTGGGATCTAAGTACCGGCAAGCTTGACGGGGGAAACCAAGTGATGAGGGGGGCAAATGGAGATCCAATGAAGGCGTTCGAAAGAAACTGGTTGGAATTTGCGAAGTTCGGATCCCACGCCTGCTATTTTATCTGCCGAGACGAAAATCAGGGAAGACAACGCATTGCCTACCAAGCCAACTACAAGGATCGCGCTGTTCGCTTGGTGGGGAAGAACCCGAGGAATCTAAGGTTCGAGCCACCCTTCCTTTTCATGCAACAGGAGGAAACCGCACAAAACAAAAAGAACAGAACCCATACTTGGACGATTCAACGAGAAGACGAACCTTCCTATTCTCATTCCTTGGAACTTCCCCATTCATGGCAGCATAGGCCAACTTTTGCAAATGGTCATCTTTTGGAGGTAAGAACACCCATAAAAAATCAAAATCCCTACACGGTCAGGCTTCATGACCTAAGCTCCAAGAAACCGTTGCTCACGCATACCTCGGAAAACACCGAGAGAATGGGGGGAGTCCAAGCGGGGAAGGACAAAATTCTAGTATTCGAATACAAGAGAGAAAACAGGAATACGGAAACATACTTCAAATTCACCCCTTATGACATCAACTCAGGCCAAGCCGGCCCAACCATAGAAATCAACTATTCGAATGCACATAATCAACAGCCGACAAACGTTCAGGTGGTGGGTGAGCTAGTCTTGGTGACCGACAAGCATTCCGTGAAGGCTTGGCCATTCAAGATGTAACTTCCCCTACTGCGGAGACCCTAGTGCTTTCATGAGCCAATGTCACTTTTTAGTTTGTATTAGCGTAAATCTAGGGATGGCTGTAACCTCTCCCTCGTTCGCAACAACCGAAGAACAACTTAAGCCCAACTTCATAGTAATCTTGTGCGACAATCTGGGTTACGGGGACATCGAACCGTTTGGGTCCAAGGTTCATCGCACGCCGCATTTGAAACGTATGGCGAGGGAGGGCCGCAAGTTTACGCACTTCTACGTCACTGCGGGCGTATGCACGCCTTCACGGGCCAGCATAATGACCGGATGCTATGCCCAACGCGTCAAAATGCACGTAAACTCACGGGACCAACATGTCCTCCGGCCCATTTCCCAGTACGGATTGCACCCTGATGAAATTACCCTTGCCGAAATCCTGAAGGAGCAAGGCTACGCCACGACCATCATCGGAAAGTGGCACTTGGGCGATCAACCGGAGTTCCTGCCCACGCGTCAAGGATTCGACTCGTTCTTCGGAATTCCCTACAGCGACGACATGACGAAAGCCACGGGAGAACGCATTGGTTCACGGATGGACGGAAACAGGTGGCCTCCCCTCCCCTTGATGGAAAATGAGAAAGTCATCGAGGCTCCCGCCGACCGCGACATGCTGACCAAACGCTACACCGAGCGAGCCCTGAGGTTTATTGAACAAAACAAAAAGAACCCCTTCTTTCTCTACTTTCCGCAAGCGATGCCCGGCAGTACGTTAAAGCCGTTCGCCAGTCCAGCATTCAAAGGCAAAAGCAAGAATGGCCCTTGGGGCGACTCGGTCGAGGAAATCGATTGGTCCACCGGCCAAATCCTCGACAAGCTGATTAAGCTCGGAATCGACAAACGCACGCTGGTCATCTGGACCTCGGACAACGGCGCCCCCATGGCAAGGGACGTGAACAGCCCGAGCAGAGGTACCAACAAGCCCCTGTATGGGCGAGGCTACACGACCGCGGAAGGCGCTTTCCGCGTGCCGACCATTATGTGGTGGCCGGGCAAGATGCCCGCAGGCACGACTTGTGCGGAACTAAGCACCACTATGGACCTATTGCCCACCTTCGCCCGTTTGGCAGGCGGGAAAGCACCACAGGATCGCAAGATAGACGGACACGACGTTCGCCTACTCATCTTGGGCGAACCAAATGCCAAAACGCCATACGACGTTTTCTACTACTATCAGCGCGACCACCTTCAGGCAATCCGCAGCGGGCCATGGAAACTGTTCCTGCCTTGGAAAAAAGCAACTCGTCACCCACACGGCGCCAAGGGGAAAGCACTCCTCTTCAACGTGGTGGAGGATATCGGATCGCAAAAAGACCTCGGCAATTAACACCCCGTGGTGGTGAAGCGACTCATGGCCTTGGCGGAACCGGCGCGGGCAGAACTTGGAGCCCTTGGCAAAACCGGTGAAGGTCAGAGGTCCATCGGGAAAGTTGACGATCCAAAACCACAAACGTTGCCAAACAAATAGTCATCGGAAATCATCAAGGGCACAACATTGTCCCTGAAGCTAAATTCCAAACTCTGCATGAATCTGAAATGGGTTTAAAGTGCCAAAGCGCTGCCACTGAAATGAAATGCATCCTCACAACCTTGCTGACCATTGGTTGGTGCCTGCCGGCAACCAAGGCGGAAAAGGATAGCTTTGATGGTACCTTGAAACCTGCCTTCTCTCAAAATTGCATCAAGTGCCACGGCGAAAAGGAAAAGGTGAAAGGTAAGGTCAACCTGCTTGCCTTGAAAAATTCGGCCGAGTTGGAAGGAAATTCCAAATTGCTTGGCAAACTGATTGAGGCGCTCGAGTTCGAGGATATGCCCCCTGAGGACGAACCTCCTCTCGATCCCAAGCTGCGCAAACAAATGGTGGCGGAACTGAAGACGATCCTAAAATCCGCCGTCTCCAGCAAAAAGACTTTTGCCCACACTCCGATTCGCCGGATGAACCGTTTCCAGTACAACAATGCGGTACAAGATCTCTTCCAGCTCAGGGTACCTGTTTTTCCTTTGCCCGAGCGCATGTTGCGAGAGTACGGCAATTATTTTCAACCCGCAAAGGGGAAAATGCCGGACAAAGTAAGGGTCGGCAGTCGCCCCCTCGGGAAATCGCAATTGATCGAGCCGCGTCTGGTAGGAGTGGATCCCTTTCCGCAAGACCTTCGGGCGGAACATGGCTTCGACAACCAAGGAAACCATCTTTCCCTCTCGCCGCTGTTAATGGAAACCTTCCTGAAGCTTAGCAAGTCAGTGCTGCAAAGCAGGAATTTCGACCACAGGACTTGCGGCATTTGGAACAGCTTTTTCGCCGAACCCAAAGGGGAAACGGAAATTTTCGAGGTCATTCGTGAACGCTTGCAAGGCTTTCTTGGCAGAGCCTTCCGAAAACCAGTTTCCAACGAATTGCTGGAGCGCTACGCCGCTCATGCAATGG
>CAZWTI010000275.1:0-9789 GCA_964637065.1 uncultured Puniceicoccaceae bacterium | reverse complement strand
GAACATTGGCGTTCTCGAAGATGCCGCGTCCGGCAGCGAGCTCGCCCAGTCCAAGGAATTGATCTCCTTTCGCATTTGCCCGTACCAATGCATTCATGAAACTTGCTTTTTCTGACTTCCCACTTTCCGAATGATGAAATTCCAAGGGAAAACGGAGGAGCAAGTCCTCAGGTTCCCGAAGAATCCAAGCCTCTGGGCAAGCGAGATGTTCAAAGAAGCTTCCTTCCTTCTCCCCCCCATCCGACTGTGCTGTCGAGGCGATCGTTACCGATTCCAGTTTTTCCGTCGTGCGTTGTGTGGTGGGGTCAAAGCTCCGAAGTTCCTCGATTTCGTCACCGAAGAAATCGATGCGAACCGGAAATCCTCCATTCGCCGGATAGACGTCGATGATGCCTCCCCGTACTGCGAACTGAGCTGGTCCTTCACAGAGAATTTCGGACGAGTAGTCGAATCTCGCAGCCAAATCCTCGGCAAATTGGGCAAATGGTAGTTTGTCCCCTTGGCGAATCGTCAATTCGTTTTCGGCAAAAGCCTTTATGGTAGGACAGGAACTTAGAATTGATTGCGGAGAGGCGGCGAACACAAGGATGTTTTCGTAATCACGGGTTTTTTCTTTTCGCGAAGCTTCGCCTAAGGCTGAGAGCACCGCGATTCGGTCACAGTTTCTTTCGAACGCATCGGGGTGTTCCGGAGACGGAGATTCGTCAAAGACGTGAAGCCATATCTTTGCATTTGGTTGGGCTAATTCAAGAAAAGCCGTTAAGTCTTCGGCCCATTCCTCCGTTTGAGGAATAGATTCGGCAAGCAGGATGACGATTCCCGTCTTACATTTGTCAACGAAGTCGGCGGTCAATGCGGCCGAAGCGGCCTCCGGTACTCCGTGCAGGAAAGTCGCGTTTCTTCCTTTTGGAATGATTACCCGTTTCATTTCTCCAGAACCTTATCAAAGGAAATATCTTTGCCCTTTCCCAATGGATTTCGGTAACAGGGAATTCTTCCGCAACTTGAGACTTGGTGCAGAGACGATGCTTTAACTTCGCTCTCGGATTTTCTTTCTAGACTTGCCGGAACCTCTTTTGCCTTTTCGAGGTTTTCGACTGAATGAACGAAGGGCCTTTCGGGCAGCTTCTTCCTCTGCCTCTTTCTTGCTTCTGCCTGATCCTTTGCCCCGTCGTCGACCGGCAACCTTTACAGAAACAGAATAATGTTTTTCATGAGCAGGACCAGTTTCCTTTTCGACTACGTAGCGAATTTGTTCAGGACCGTGGAGGGCTTGCGAAAGTTCTTGCAGGCGTCCCTTCGGGTTGTAGTCGTCGATTGCGGATGATAGCACTTTTTCCAAGTCGCCGTACCATGAAAGCACCGTTTTACGAGTAGCCCGCAATCCTCCGTCGAGGTAGACTGCCGCCACGACGGCTTCGATTGCGTCTTCCAGAGTGGAGTTGCGCTCATTTCCTTTGTCTCGAATTTCGGCTCGGCTCATTCGCATTGCCTTGTGGATTCCGAGTTTATGCGCCAGTTTGCTTAGATAGTCTCCTCTGGCCAGTACAGAGCGTCCCCGCGTAAGAATGCCTTCGCCGTCGTCCGGAAAGAGCCTAAAAAGCTTTTCCGCAAGAATGGCACCGAGTATGGAGTCACCAAGGAACTCGAGACGTTGGTTGTCTTCGGGAACTTTGCATTCCTCGGCGAGAGAGGGATGGGTGAGGGCTCGTCGCAGTAGCGTCAAGTTGCGGAAACGGTAGCCCAGTCTTTTCTCCAAAACCTTTAGCGAACGTTCCTCCTCGGCTGAAAATGGATCGTTCTCGATGTGGTTTTCGTCGCGAATTCTGCTCGTAATCCTACGGATCCAGTTCATGTGTTTTCCGCGGAATGCGGGAAGAAGCGAAGCAAAGCCTCGTTTGCAAGAGCTCGGTAAGCCTGGGCCCCGGCTCCCGTGGGATCGTACTCAAAGATGGTTTGGCCGAAACTAGGTGCTTCGCTTAAGCGAACTGAACGAGGAATGGCCGTGCGAAACATGAGTTTCGGATAGTGGACGCCAACTTCTTCCCAGACGTCGTAGGAAAGACGCGTGCGGTTATCAAACATTGTCATGGCGATTCCACCCACCTCCAAACTAGGGTTCGCCCCTGAATGGCGTAATTGTTCGACCACGCTCAGGATTTGATCAAGGCCCTCTAGAGCCAAGTACTCACACTGGAGTGTAACGAGGAGAGAGTCGGCTGCGCACAAGGCGTTCATTGATAGCAATCCCAATGTGGGTGGGCAGTCCAACAGGATCAGATGCAAGCCGTAGTCATCCTTCAACTTCCTGAGGCAACCCCGGAGCTTCAGAAGATAGTCGTTTTGGCCGCCCAGTTCCAATTCCGCCGCAGCCAAATCGAGCTCGGAGGGAAGCAGCCACAGGTTCTCCATACGCGTAGCCACCACTTGATCGAAGGCATCGCCATTTCCCGTTAGAGGTCCGTATATGCCTGCACCTTCCTTTTTCTCAAACCCGAGTGCGCTTGTGGCATTGGCTTGGGGGTCCATGTCAACAATCAGCGTAGGTACAGCGGACTGTGCAAAGGCGTGACCAAGATTGATTGTGGTGGTCGTTTTGCCCACTCCTCCCTTTTGGTTTGCGACTGCAACGACAATTGCCGACATGGGCTATGAACGCTAATTCAGTATGCCCGAGAGTCGAGAGGAAATTGATTCTAGCAAGGGCTTTATGTCAAAATCTCCTATAAGTCGATTTGGACAATGTCATTTCTTCGAGTTAGTCGTTTTCCTTCAGGGGCACGGAAAATGGGCAAGGATGACAAGTCTTCGCCTGCGCATTCGCGAAGAAACCATTCGATCGAGTGGAGCCCACAGGCAAGGGAAAGAGGGCTGGCACCTCCTAGACGCGGATTAATCTCAACGAATTGAAGGCTGTCCAAATCATCGACTAAGACTTGTCCAAGCACATGACCCGTAAGTCCAAGAGATTCGGAGGTGCGGATCACGAAATCCTCCCATGCCGGGTTACGGAAAGTTTCAGTGCCGTGAGATTCTCCGTCAACAATATGGTTTCTCCATCGTAGTACGATACCTAGAGCTCGGCTGTTTCTGTCGAGCCAAATTTCCGAGCTAAATTCGCGACCCCGCACATAAGGCTGGAAGATGGGGAACTTCAGCTTTCGAGCATGCTCGAGGGCTTGCTTGTGGTTCAGGTTTAGTCTGATTTCGGCGGAACCCGCTCCATAACGTTCTTTTACCACGAAACATTCCCCTTCGATTTCTTCAAGGTTGGCACTTGTGGAAATTACAGGGACTCCTAAAGCAGTCAGGCGACGAAAAAAAAGTAGCTTGTCTAGGCAGCTCGACAAGGCCTTGCCAGGAGGGATAAAGACCTTAATTTCACTTCTGGCAAGGATTTCGCGTGCTTGCGAGAAGAAGGTTAATTCACCATCGCGAGTAGGAATTATATGTGTAATCCTCTCCTCTACACAAAAGGCATTAAAACTTCTGGAATCAAGTTCCGATAATCGGGGCATGGTTACGAAGTTCCCGACTGTGGAAGCAGCAGGGCAGGATGGATTGCAGTCGGTTCCCAGTAAGCTTGCTTCGGGATGGAAGCGACGTGCATCTTCAAGCACTGCCTTAAAGAGGGCTTTCTTGGCTGACAAACTGGTGAATAATAGGGCAGGGGCGGACACAAGTGTTTTCTCGATTCTTAATCCGGGATACTTTTGAGGTATTCCTCGCGGAGGCAGGTAGCGATAATGGCGTCTACTTTTTCCCCATCGACGAGTGCATGTTGCTTCAGGACGGTCTCACGGCGGAAACCTGAAGCTTCGATAGCCCGAACATGCCAAGGTCGATGAGCATAGGATTCGGTATGAATTCTGTTCATATTCATTGCCTCGAATGCACATTTCTTGAGGAGTTGCATGAAGATACCGCATTCCATACCGTATTTGTACATATCCTTTGTTCGATTCGTCTTTAGGAGAAAAGAGACTTCACCGCTGCGGGTTTCCCAGTCTATGTGGACGAGACCGCCGTAACCGATTAGGGTGTCTTGCAGGGTATAGCGAACGAGAACCAGTTCTGGCTCTTTTTGCTCGAAACTGGGCTCCACGACATCACGGAAATATTGCTGTTGTTCTGCTTCGGTTAGAGGTGTTTCTTGGCGAAGAGCGGAGATTTGTTCGTTGCGCCAGTGCATGATGGGCATGGCATCATCCATCCGTATGGATGAAATCTTGTAGTTGCGGAATTCGGCCGTGAACTCTCCTAGGATATCGTATCCCCTTGGTGTTTTTGTAGAAAAAAGACTCATTGGATTTTCACGACGAAGTCTGCCAATGTCTGTATCACTCGATCTTGTTCGGCATCGGTCATCTTTGGGAATAGGGGAATACTGAGGCAACTTTCGTAGAAGCTTTCTGCACCCGGCAAGCGAATCTTTCCGAAAAGCTGTTCGTAATACGGATGGCGATAGATGGGAACATAGTGAATCTGGGTGTGAATTCCGTGTTCCTTAAGAAATAGATGGGCTTGGTCGCGGGTTCCAGACATATGAAATCGAAGTATATAGAGATGCCAAGCGCTGCCGGGATCGTCTTGCGGCTCTGAGAAAAAATCTGAAAAGGGTAAATCCAATAGGATTTGACTGTATCTTGCGGCGAGTTCCCTGCGTCGTTCGAGAAATTGATCCAAGCGTTCAAGCTGAGAAAGGCCTAGGGAGCATTGAATGTCCGTCAGACGGTAGTTCCAACCAAGTTTGTCTTGTTCGTAAAACCAAGGGCGTTCTCTGGAGGCCGTCTTGTTCGGACGCGAGATCCCATGACTGCGTAAGTGGATGATGCGGTCGGCCAATTCTTCGTCGTTGGTTAGAATGGCTCCCCCCTCCCCACAGCAGATATGTTTTACTGGGTGAAAACTTAGGATGGCTGCTTGTGTGTAGATGCAGGAACCGCTCGCGTCGCGTTTTCCCGTAAGCCTTTCTTTCCACGCTCCGGGAGAATGGGCTGCGTCTTCCACGAGTGAGAATCCATGAGATTTTGCAATTTCCGTCGTTTTCCGCAGAGGGGCAATGGTTCCCGAGAAGGAAACGGGGACCACTAGGTTTGTTGCTGAGGAATCACAATTCCTTTCATTTATGACTTCCTTGAAACTTTCTGGCGAAAGAAGCCCGGTGGTAGGATCGACATCGCAAAAGACGACATCGGATCCAAGATAGAGGAAAGCGTTTGCCGTGGCTGCGAAGGTAATGGGTGGGACGATTCCGACGGATTTGTCATTTACTCCCAATCCTGCGTAAGCCAAATGAAGGGCTGCCGTCCCTGTCGAGCAAACGATGGCTCTTTTAACGGCGAAGCGTTCTGCCAAAGCTTGTTCGAAGGCTTTGACTGCGGGTCCTTGTGTTAGGTAGTCGGACCGCAGGCTTCGCTCGACAGCCTTGAGATCGTCTTCATTGATCCACTGGCGTGAGTATGGAATGTCTTCCGACATATCAGCAAGGGCAACCCAGTGTGGAACTTCTTTCAAGCCGTTTTTCCTTCGAGGCAAAAGCTTGCTTGTCTAACTTGGAGGCTTAGCATGGGAAAAATGAAAGTCGTTGGGTCAGTGATTGCCAGGCTTGGAAGCAAGAGATTGACTTACAAGAATTTGCTTCCTTACAAGGGCACTCCTCTTGTTTTGCGGGCGGTCCGGTTTCTTCAGTCCTGTCCCATGGTGGATGAGGTCGTCCTGTCCACCGACAGCGAATTGATTGCTCGGACCTGCCTAAGTTCTGGAGTCAAAATCCTTCGCCGACCTACGGAACTCGCGGGAGACGAAGTGGCTTCCGTGCCGGTCTTTCGACATGTAGTGGAGCATTACCCCTGTGATCTGCACGTAAACTACAATTGCAATTTCCCTGAATGTCCGACCGATGTTGTTGGAAAGGCGATTCAAATTGCTTGCGAAAACGGAGAAGCGCTCTCCGTTCCTTATGCTGTCTGGGCCCAAACGAGCGAGCGAATTTTCAACTATGACGATCCCCTTGAAATTACTGCCACGCGTTTTGAGGATGAACGCATTCACCCCCTCGACGTGCATCAGATGGAGGATCTTCTTGAAGTGCATCGAACACACCAAACGGAACTTCCTGAGGAATGGCGGAGTTGCATCGGCGAAAAAAAAGAGTAAAGTTTTTAAAGAGTCGTCCGATTGTATAGAAACGCATTCTAAATCCATTCTTCCAATGATCATTAATAGAAAACCTTTGCGCGCGTTTTTCACCTGCTTTGTTCTCGGATTGTCCACCGCATGTTCTTGGGCAGCCATCTTAAAGCGTTTTGATGCTCCTGAACCCAAGCAGGAAGGGTATCTCAAGTCTTTCCGCCCCCCCGCCTTGACTTTTCGTGGCAGCACTTCTCTCCCCGCCGATCGGTACAGCCTTCTGGCTCTTCCCATTCTGCTGGCCGACGCAAACTCTACCGATGCCAACGCCAGCCTTGCGACCACTATCCTGCCACTTGGCGGAGAACCAGCGGCTTCCTCGACTGGTTCGATTGCCGTTTCCCAACCGCCCGTGGCTTCACCATCCAATCTCGAGCCATCTCTCGTTTTGCCTCAACCCGATCCCTTCGACATAGCCGCAAAATACGAACCTTCCACAGATGACTTGATCGATGCACTCGAACGGGAAGAACCAAGAGATTCAATTAGGATGCCTGCCTATCTTCCTTTTGTTCCCCCTCACTCTGTTGCTCCCGCGAATCTTGAAATAAGGTCACGTGCGTCTTACGAACGTCGCTCCAGGAAATAATCACCTGACTAGAACTGTGCCATGAAGATTAAACGTAGCCTCTCCATAATTTTTATTTTTGTCATCGGCGGATTCGTTTCGGGGCAAGAACCAAATCTTAAGCCGATTGATGAGGTTCTGAAGGATGTCGACAAGTTGATTCAAAGCATTGATGGGGGAGGCGGAACAAGTTCTGCACCAGCCTCTATTGCACCTGTGATTCCTGCAATCCCGTCTGCTCTTCCTGCTCCTACACCTGTCTCCACTTCTCCTGTCGACATTCTGCTTCCTCAGGAACCGGTCGATCCCGATGCAAGCTCCTTCCGATACGAAGAAGCCCTCAAGCCGAAAAATCTGATTTCTGATCCTCTCGAGTCAGTCCAAGATGGTTCGGCAAAACCATCTGAAGTAGTTCCAAGTGCAAAGACCTTGCCTCCTTCCGGAAAAGTTGACTACAGCAAGGCTTCAATTCAGGAACTCCTTGAGCTTGCTCAACCCCTTGGAGAACCTGGCAAGCTAAGGTTTATGCGCGAACCTGATTCCAAGCTTCGCGGTCCGGATTCTATCCAGCCCTTGCTTGAGCCCGCTTCAACTGCTTCGCTTGCAGAACCCGGTGACAAGGTCGTGGAGGCGTCGAACCTATTTGAAGATAAGGGAGATAAATCCCAATTCGACCAAGAGCCATACCTAGTGCTTGGTGATAGAATAGACGAGGAGTTGAAGGAAAAAATAAGAGAAGCCATTGACGAAACACGCAAGGCTTCCGCCGGAACGGGCAATCCATATGTTACACGCACGGTATATAAGGCTACCGCTTATTGTAACCGTATCCTTGGGCGTTTGAATCTTCCTTTTCACAAGAGATATCGTCGGGATGTTCTTCTTTCCCTCATTCGCATGCACGAACGCAACGGTGCTTGGGTCGATGCAGCAAAGAGTTACGAACGCTTTCTGGAAGAGTTTGCTGGGAATGACAAATATCCCTTTGAAGAACATATGGATGCTCCCGGCATTCCCGAACTACGTTCGGAACCAGGAGATTCCGAAGCTTGGAACCAAAGTAGGAAACGCGGTGCTCCGACGATACCCGAGACCCACTTTCGTGCTGGGAAAATTTACCGGAAATTGGGTGCCCATCAAATGGCCGAAAACAAGTTTTATGATGCAATGAATGCTACTGTCGTCTTGGCCGAGAACCAAGCTTCGGGAACTATCCGTCCCGATAGAGATTTTTCAGCACGTGAAACCCGTCACGAGGCAGTTGCCAAGCAGGCCATGATCGAAATTGCCGAGACATTTCTCGATGCCGAGGATTACGATGGGGCCATAAAGTTCTACGGGCGTCTCCTGAGAATTGAGGATATGGAGAAAAACGATAGGGGCGAAGTCCTCTTCAAGCATGCTCTTTCTCACTATCGTAGAGCACGTGAAAACCTTCAGAGGGAAGATCGTCTCAAGCGTGATTCCACTGGGGGGTCAACTCTGCGTCAACTTACGACCGAAGAACTGCCTAAAGCCGACTTTACCAATGTGAAATTGGATTTGCGCGATTATTCAAATGGTTTTCCCGCCAGTCAGTATGTGCCCGAGGCACACTATGTTTTGGCCCTTACCTACGATCAACTTAACGAGCGAAAAATGGCCATTGGCGAACTTCTGGCCCTACTTAAGGGATCACCCTTTCGTCCAGAGATGGTCGATGCGGAACAAAACAAACCCCAACGCGATCGAGATATTAATCAAGTCGCACGCATGAAGGGTCTTTGGATATATTGGAAGAAGAAAACGGGAAACTACTTGGCCAACAAGTTCTTCGAGGAGGGTGATTATCACTCGGCTCTACGTGTTTACGAGGCGATGCGGGAAATCGATAAAACTGCCGATTGGCGGGTGCCCGTCCTTTACCAAATTGCCCTTTGCCAAGAAAAACTCGGATTGTATGTTCAAGCCGTTGAAACTTATTCAGAGGTTCGCGACGAAGTCCAGTCGGGTTCTGCAGAAACTGCCGAAAGAGTGGAAGGCAACAAGTATCTAAAGTATGTTTATGGCATGGCCAAGTGGCGTCGTGAGCAACTTGAGGCTACTCGAAGTATCCGCCAAGCAGCTAATCGCTACGGCATCAAGACTGGCGGAGCGAACGGTTCCTGAAGATAGGAAGATTCTTTTCCCGAAAATCTCTTCCAAGTTCTTATTTTTCGTGCCAACCTTAGGGTATGGAACCCAGAGACGTCTTAGTTCGACATCTTCAGCTGTGTGAGGAAGTGCACACTCTCCTTCTGGAGGAGAACACTTGGCTGAAGACAAGGGAAACTGCTCCGGAGGGAGAATTGCTCGAACGCAAAAAAGCCGTTCTGCCTCGGCTCGACGAATCGCTCGATAACCTCAAGCGTTTGCAACCCGAATGCTTTTCCCCCTTCGATGATTCCAAGAAACTCGTAAACGACTCCCATGCGAAGCTCCTGCAAATCTTCTATCTTGATCGCGAAAATGAGGATTTGCTACTGAAATTTTCCCAGTCGTCTGAAAGGGCTTCTTTCAACAGATTTTCGGAATCCGAGCAAATCGACGAATTTCACGGACGCGATCAAACTCCTCCAACACCTGATGCCCCATTCGACGTCGACCCCGATGACGGGGAACGCAACTAGCATTCTCTAAATCCTAGGGTTTCTTGCTTCAAGATTGGCGGAAGGGGAGGGATTCGAACCCCCGGAACCGTTTCCGGTTCAGCGGTTTTCAAGACCGCCGCATTAGACCACTCTGCCACCCTTCCTGAAGTTGGAGCCACCTGTCGGACTCGAACCGACGACCGTTCGCTTACAAGGCGAGTGCTCTACCAACTGAGCTAAGGTGGCTCTTGCCGAAGCAGCAACCTATGATCACACCTTGCCTTCCGTAAGTCAAGCAGTCGGCATATCGCAAGGACGCCAACTTGGTCAGGTTGGCTACAATACTTTGACCGGTACCACCACTTCCTTCAAGCCCGGCACCTTGATGAAGATTTTTCCTTCGCCCGGTTGGCCGCCTTG
>CAZWTI010000274.1:0-2806 GCA_964637065.1 uncultured Puniceicoccaceae bacterium | reverse complement strand
GCCATTGTCGGCGGCCATGAAAAATAAGTCGCCAACAACTACGACGGAGGAATTTCTTGGAGCATTCTTGTCCGTCTTCCAAGCAAGGTGAGTCTTGGTGACGTCGCCGGAACCGTCCGGTCGAATCGCATGGATTATGGGACGGTCGTAGCCGCTGCTGACGTAGACGAGACCATTTGCGAAAACCGGGCGAGGAACGACGGAATACCCGCCGGGATAGTTTAATTTCCACAACTGTTTGCCTGACAGATCGTAAGAAAACACGAAATCGCTGGTGGGACTTATTATTTGACGAGTCTCCTTTACCTCGATCACGAGAGGCGTGCAAAAGGAGAACTTGCGACTGGCGTCGGCATCACGATCGGCTTTCCACCGAACCTCGCCGGTCTTCTTGTCGAGCGCGTACAAGGCGGGATCGCGTGCTCCATCAGCGCTGAATAGCAACAATTCACCCTCTATCACGGGCGAGCAACCGCTGCCATGCACGGGAGGGTACTCAAAGCGTTTCTTCCAGATTACTTTACCGTTCAAATCAAGACATGCCGTGCCTTGGTTGCCGAAGTGAACATAGAGACGGTCACTCTCGAGAAAAGGGGTGGGACTGGCATGACTGTTCTTTCGATGAATACGCTGGGCAGTCTTCATACGAAAGAGCTCAACGTCCCAATCCAACTTTGCCGTGACGGCATCAAGTCGCAGGGCTCGGAGCGAAAATCCCTCACCCGAGGGAACGGCGTTGGAAAGATATAGCTTCCCCTCCGAGAAGACCGGCGAAGACCATGCCGTTCCAGGCAGCTCCTTTTTCCAGGCTATGTTTTCCGATACGCTCCAACTTAGCGGGAGGTTCTTTATTTCGGCATGTCCTTGTCCGGAAATACCCCTGAACTGGGGCCATTCAGAAGCATTTGCAGCCAATGAGAAAAACCCGAAGAGGATTGTAAATAAACATATCGACTTGCTCATCGCATTAGCCTTGCAGGGAGACCTCTAAGCAGAAATGCAGCACAGCAACATTCGAACCTGCAGAATCTATTATAACCCAAGAACCTGCTTCCCTTCATCAGAGATCATACGAGGATTCCAAGGGGGATCCCACACGATGTCCACTTGAGCACTCTCAACCCCGGAGAGGCTTTCGATGCGCGTCCGGGCATCGTCGGCAATGACGGGGCCCATACCGCAGCCCTGCGCCGTGAGAGTCATCTTGACCTCCACGCGATGCGAATTCTCCTCGATTTCATCAATGCTCAAGTCGTAAATCAAACCGAGATCAACGATGTTCACTGGGATTTCGGGATCAAAGCATCCCCGAAGTGCCCCCCAAACTCGTTCCTGATCAAAAGGCACGTCCGATTCTTCGGATTCGTTTTCCGCATCGACGGCAGCCTTGATGTCTTCGCCAAGCGCATCAAGATTCTCGTTGCCAACTCGAAACATGCCCGTGGCATCACGCAGTGTTACTGAACCTCCGAGAGCCTGTGCCACGACGAAGCTTCCGCCCTCGGGCAAGACGACCTCGTCACCTGCGGGAATGATGGTGGCGGAACAATCGCGAATGAGTGTAACGGGTTGGTTCTTCATATGTCCAGGAAAGTGCCGGCAGGAAAGAACAGAAAGGATGGTTTGTCAACGAACCCCGTCCCATAGCCAAGGAAGCAATGCATAGACGTTGCGAGGATCATTGAAACGGGAAAGAGCCTCAAGGCGACTTTCAAGATCTTGAAGGAAGCGGGCGGAGGTTGAACGTCGAACAGCGGCTGGTGAAAGACTTTTTCGAACAACGGGTTTATCCAACATTTCGGCAAAGAGCTCAAACGGCGTCTCGATTCGCGGATGCTCGATTAGCTGGAAGTCATCAGCTATATCAACCAAATCGGCCGCATAGTAAATGGCGTCTCCAAGACCACCGAATTCATCGACAAGTCCAATTTCTCGAGCATCCCTACCCGACCAAACGCGCCCACGGGCAATCTTGTCGACCGAGGTTTTGTTCATATCGCGCCCAGCGGAAACGTGACCTAGGAAACGGTCATAAATGTCATCCACGAAAGCTTGGATTTCTTCCATTTCTTCATCCGTCCGCGGTCTGACAAAGGAAAAGACGTCGGCGTGCGGCTCGGTCTTGACAACGTCCCAAGAGAGGCCGAAGCGGTTCCCGAGTTCCTTCACGTTTGGCATCAATCCAAAGACTCCAATCGAACCGGTTATGGTTTCCGGATTGGCGAAGATGCGATCGGCGCGAGCCGACACCCAATAGCCGCCGGAAGCCGCAACCGAACCCATGGAAACAACCACAGGGATGCCATCCTTCCGCACTCTCTCGACCTCACGACGAATCGCCTCGGCACCCGTCACACTGCCACCCGGACTATTCACGCGCAAAACCACAACTTTGGTTTTTTCATCCTTTCGAATATCTCGCAGACGAGCGGCAATCGCGTCGCCTCCCACAAAAACGCCGTCATCTCCAAAGCCATCGAGAATGGCGCCCTCGACATAAACGACGGAGACCGCAGAACGTTCATCCTCCTCGAGAGCGGTCACCTCGCCCATGTTGCGAGGCCTGCCAACATATTCCGCAAGAGTGACTTGCGCGAACTCTCCCGTATCTTCATCAACCACTCCGATCTCGTTCAATCGATCGACGACCTCATCATAGTGGGCTTGCTTGTCGACCAAATCGGCAACGACCGCCTTCTCACCTCTAAGCCAGAAGCTCTCGCTTGGAATTTCTCTCAATTTGTCTAGTGGCAACTTACGATTTCCGGAGACGTGTCCGAGATAATCTCTCCAACGATCATCCAAT
>CAZWTI010000273.1:0-4604 GCA_964637065.1 uncultured Puniceicoccaceae bacterium | reverse complement strand
GTTCTCAACTGCTTGATAAACCTCTGGGATTGCCTCATTGATCTTCCATAACCGCTCAATGTACTCCCTAGGGAGTCCTGATTTTTCTCTGATTTGGTCACTGTCCATACCCAGTTCCTCGACGGCAACCTTTACTACCTGCATCATCTCTATCGGAGATGGCTTTCCCTGAGTCCGCGTCATTGTGAGGTTCCGAAATAAGGCGTCCGCCTTGTCTCCTTGCGTCACTACGACGTTAATCTTGTCCATCCCTTGCCGGATGGCCTCCTCTACTCTGTTCCGCCCATCTATGACAATAAGCTCTCCGTCCGTGTCCTGGACGAGGGGTGGCTGCTGGATTCCTGTCTCCGCTATGGTCGTTTGAAATAATTCTCGGATTTCGTCTGGCATGTAGCTTGTTACCCTAGTCGTTGGGATTACCAAGTCCTTTGGGTTCACTGCTTTTACTACCGGTTTCGCCATCGTTTTTCTCCTTGTGCGCTAGGGTCTGCCTATTCCAGACCGAACGCTTCTCGTGTTGCTATCGTCTCTTCTCGTCGTCGTCGGTACTCTGGGGTGTGGTATTGCTGTAGGGACTCTAGGTAGTCTTCCACCCAGGCCGGCCGGTAAACCTCAAGCCGGATATCCTCGTCCTCTGCGGCGTCTCGCAAGTTGCTAGGCACATGGGGAACAACGAGGACTTTCTCTATAGGCAAGTTACTGTACTGCTCAAGTTCCGGCGTTCTCCTAATTGCCTTCTCGTAGCCGTTAAGTTGCCACACCCCAGGCCCAAACCTGTTTACCTTTGCCTCCACTAGCACCAACTTGTTGCTAAAAACTCCTAATGCGTCTACCTCCTGTCTCCACGGCCGCGCAATCTTTAGAGTGCGGCGTGTGGGCTTCGATCCTTCCATTCCCTCTATCGGATTCCCTAGCGGAACCCTGAGAGACCATATTGCGTTCCCAGGCTGTCGAGCGACCCACTCGGCGACGTATCTGGACTCAACTGGTTGTGTTTTGCGTATACCCATACTTTTGACACCATAACACGTAGCTGCTACTGTCTTTTTGGGAGAGTGGCTGGTCCCGTTTAGGCCACTCTCCTTGTGCGCGGGACGGCCACTCCCTGTTAAATACCGGCCACGAGCCGGAAATACAGAGGAGTGTACAGAATGGCTAAAACGCCTCCGAGTCCCAATATCGCCGCAGAGAAGTGGGCCGGCCGTGCGGCTGGCGCTAGTGGAGAGTTCGCCGCGAATGCGGCCGCCGCCTCATCCGAGTGGGAAAGCAACGCGATTGCCGCGGGCGCTAACTACAAGGCCGGCGTATCACAGAGTAATATCGAAGCACGTTACACCGGCGGTATTCGTCGATCTGGAGCGGGCCGGTATGCGGAACGAGTCCAGGCCGTAGGTGCTACTCGCTACTCCCAGGGCGTTTCAGAAGGACAGTCTCAGTACGCTCAGCGTGTCACCCCGTTCTATCAAGTCATCGCTTCCACGTCGCTTCCAGCGCGGAAACCCCGTGGTGATGCCTCAAACATTCAGCGCGTTGTCGTTCTCGCCGACGCTCTACACAAGGCCAGACTCGCTTCAGTCGCGGCCGGTCGCTAATTAGTTCCTAAACAACTTCTAAGGGAGGTTCAAAACCTTGGCTATACATATGGCTGGCTTCGGAGAGACCATAGATGCGAACGCCACTACCGTTAACATCACGGCGTTGGCCGACCAATACCTAGCAACTAGCGGGGACGATCTTACCGTTCCTGAGCTTAATCAGATTCTGTGGGCCGCCGCCGGCGTGTCTACCGGCGGCTCAGAGTTCGCACGCCTTATCTCGCCTTCGTTACGCCGACTTGGCAACCGCTACATCACACCAGCTAACGGCGGAAATGATGGCGACGTTGAGCCGGGATCGCCTCCTTCTGTCATTGACTTCAGGAATAACCCTCTTCAGTTAGTCCAAACAGAGAACCTTAACGCGGAGATAAACAGTCAGACCAGCGCGGCCGCTTTTCAGTGGGTACTTTTTGCGCTCACGGATGGGAACAATCCCGCCGTGCCAGCCGGAGAGCCATTGACGGCAAGATTCACCAATACGGACACGCTAACTGTGGACGTCTTTACCGCGGGCAATCTCACAGCAGCGGAAGACCTCGACAGTGGAACCTACTCTGTCATTGGCATGTCGGCAAGGTCTGCTGGACTTGTGGCTGCAAGGCTCATCCCTAGGGGTGGTGGTGCTCGTCCAGGTTGTTTGGGGGCTGACGATCCTGAAGACCTTGACTCGCCTCTGTTCCGAATGGGTGGCTTGGGTGCCGAATGGCTC
The DNA here is from genome assembly GCA_964637065.1 of uncultured Puniceicoccaceae bacterium. Taxonomy (GTDB): domain Bacteria; phylum Verrucomicrobiota; class Verrucomicrobiia; order Opitutales; family Seribacteraceae. The sequence continues at coordinate 2,297 of CAZWTI010000273.1, read as the reverse complement.
CAGTTCACCACTACGGAATTGCCGGCTGTTGAGTTTTTGTCAATAAGCGCAGATTCGTCCCAGGTGGTCTACCTCGATCTCATTAAGCTCTCAGATGAGGTTTAGCCGTGGCTCTAGGCGCGGCGGCCATCATAGACAACCTTTACGGGACTAATACTAGTCACCGTTTAGGGTCAACTGCCTCTGTAGGAACGACGGCTACTGAGATTGTGGTAGCTAGCCCGCGGCGTTTGTCTCTCATTGTCCAGAATCTCCACGCTAGTAACACCCTCTACATTCTTCCCGCATCAGAGGGAGTTACTAGCACAAAGGGGATTCGGATCGCCGCGGGCGGGTTCCGGTCCTTCACGTTGCGGGAGGATTTCATCCTTCCGTCGCTGTCGTGGTGGGCCGTTGCTAGCGCTTCCTCAACTACTCTCTTCGTTCTTGAGGTCATCAGCGTTGACTAAGGAGTGTTAGAAATGACCGGTCTTGACCCTGTGAACATACAGGCCGCACTGAACACGATCACCACCACGGAAGGCGATATGCTGGACCGTGGTGAGAATGACTGGATAGCTAAGACGTTCTCGGAACGTCTGGCCGACCAACTCTTGACTGGGATTAACTAGCCGTGGCTGTCGGAGGACAGATTGTGGCTAAAGGGGCGGTAGCTAATGGGGCTCGTTTGAGCTACCAGCCCTCCGGCAGTACGGAGGCGCTTGTAACCTGTATTAGCTTGAAGCTACAGGCTAGCGCCTCCGTTGAGTTGAATGATGGCTCCGCTCAATACCACATGACAAGTGGCGACACCCTGCAAGACAGAGGCGGCCAGGTTGCAATTCCTGTTTCAAACGCCGTTTTCGTATCTTGCTTAAACAGTACGGGTGGCTCTCAGAACTTCGCCCTTGTGGGCGTTCAGACACTTTAGGAGGCGTCATGGCAAAAGGAGCGCAAGTCTCGGCCAAGAGCACGTCCGTAGCCAATAGTGGCTACCTCACATACCAGCCCTCTAGTGGCGTGGAGGCCGTCATCAAAAATGTTTGCCTGGCTGGTGAAAATAGCACCTATGTTAAGCTCTACGACGGCTCAACATACTTCGACGTGCTTAACGGTTCCGACGCCAAGACCCTTAATGGGCAAGTCTCAATAACCGTGAGCAATTCGGTTTACATAAGTCTCGGTAACGAATCCGGCGGGGCCATCGCAATGGCACTTGCCGGGATTCAAACCGTTTGAAGGGGATACACAATGGGACAGAAGGCACGGGAATGGGTACGTAAACATCTGGCCTCTGAGATTGACCCAAACACGGACCACTTAATGCTTGAGAGTTGGGAGAGCGCCGGTGGGACGTGTACGATTTCTATCCCCGTTAACGACTTTGCCGACCAGTTCGCGGGAGTGATTGAGTCAACCACCAAGGGTAAAGCAGCTGCAATGAAGGCCGTGCAGCCTACGATCCCAGACGACGCCTCCGACAAGGACCGGGAACGACTGTTGGCTGCGGGCCTTGGGTTTGATAAGTACCTCGACGACTGGAAGAAACGAAAGTTGATCCCGTAACAAGGAGAGTGGCCTATGCCTAGGTTCAAGGTTATTGATATGGACGAGGGTATCTTTCCCTGGGGCGCTAACGCCGGAGAACCCTCTGTAGCGCTAACTATTCAGATAATGGACGAGAACCCCCCACCGCCGCCTAGGATTGAGCGGTTCCCCGCTGAGGGGTTCGAGCTAGAAAAGGCTCTCCAAGACCTACAGAAAAAGTACGCCGCTCACGGGAAGGCAGTAGGCCGCACTTTTGAGGCCTACTAGCAAGTAGGTGGTAGCTCCTTTTATCGCAGCCGGCCTTTTAGGTCTGCAAGCCGCTGGGCTTATCACTGGCGCGACGGCGGCGGCGATAACGCAGCAGATGTTGTCTACCGGCCGGATAGCGCCGGACTTTAATATCGGTTGGGCAGAGGCCCAAGGCAAAGGTCCGGTTATTGCGGCGTGGCGCTATCGTAAGTTCGCCGACGAATACGAGAGAGCCATTCAAGCAATGAGGTTAACCCAGGGCCCAAACGCCGCTAGCCCAGAGGAAGCGGCCAAAATCCAATTCGGTCGCCAGTTTCTGATTAACCACGCCGTCGCACTTGGTGGGAACCAATTCCTAGGGCGCTATACGACACTAGATGCGCTCGACAACTGGATGCGGAACGAGATTTATCTCTACTCCGCTGGTATAAGAACGCCGGAAGAATACGGCGCTGCTAAAGACCATTGGGCCACGGTTTTTGGTGCCATCTTTAACGAGTTCCCACTAGGCCAACAAGCAG
>CAZWTI010000272.1:0-4734 GCA_964637065.1 uncultured Puniceicoccaceae bacterium | reverse complement strand
ATGTTGAGGTGCGGCACGATCTGCCAGTGCGCTTCGGTGAAGAACCGGGTTAAGGTGCTGTTCTTGTAGTTCAGCGGGTCGGGGCGAATCTCCTCGCGATAGGGGGCTATCTGCTGGCCGCGGGCCGTGGAGAATATCTGGTTCAGCTCCGCAGCCGTGAGAACCTTGTCACTATAGACGCTCAGGGGGTCTTCTACCGCATCACGTATCCGTTCCACCGACAGCTCTGAGAAGAACCGACCGATCGTCGGCACCTTCCGCGCATAAGCTATGCGGCTGTAGAGGGTTTCGCTGGGCAAGGCCCCGGCGATCTGTTCCGCGTCCATCGATCCCAGGGTCAGCTTGAACCCAGGCAACGGCTTGTAGCTCGCGTAGAGATGCAGCCCACCCAGGTCCGGGTCGTACGGCAGATCGGCCTCCCAGTCGTTCTCGCGCGAGTCAATGAAGTCGTTGTGGTTGAAATCAACACCGTAGTCATATTCCTGGGGATCCGCATCGTACATCAGGAAGGGTTCCAGGTAGTCCGGCTCCCGATTCAGGTTCCGGTTGGTGTCCGGAATGCCATCGTTGTCCGCGTCGAGGCCGGGGAATATCCCGTCGATATCCATCTGGGCCTGCTTGCGGTCGAAGACGGCATACCAACTGTCCGGGTAGCGGTCGTTGTCGTCGTTGTCTTCGACCATCCGATGGATGATGGTATTGTTGTAGCCAGCCGGAGAACCGTTCAACTGGAACTCGTCAGCGGCGATGTAACTGCGGAATTCAGTGGTGTAGAGAGGGCCCATCGAGAACAGCTCTCCGCCCACATCCCAGCGGTCGAAATCCCGCTGCACGGTCAGGTAGTAGGAGTGATCAGTTATGGTACTCCGCGCTCCCGGCGCCTGCTCGCGCTCCAAAGCTTGGACGGCCAGAGCATCCAGGGGCAGGCGCGGTCCCGGCACGCCGCTGGCGTACTGTTGGAATTGACTGCTGCGGGCGAACTCGCCGTTGATCCTGAAGCCCTTGATTACCCCGATGACGTGGGCGCTTGTCAGCCGCATTCCCGTCGGCGGTCCGACCTTGATCCGAACTTTTTTCGGCCTGCCGTCCTGAGGATTGCCGTCGGCCCGCGCCACCGTGCGAAAATAGGAGGCGTAGCGGTAGCGCTTTGCGTGGTGGTCGCTCGGCGGTGACTGGGTCGACTTCCCCATGGGGATTTCCGACATATCTACGCGATAGTCATTTGCCAGGCTGAGCTCGATCTCCACGGATGTGACCTGCTGCTGAATGGGTTCGAGATCGACGTATAGAATGCCGTAGGTCTCGCCGTCGAAGGCCACCGTCCCACCATCCCGCAGGTGTTCCATCGTCGTCAGGCCGGTAAAATCACCGGAGGACTCAACCTCTTCATGGGCGAACCAATCGTTTACCGTGGTGCCTTTCTCATCGACGGGATGGTCTTCGCCGTGGAGCTTGAAGTCGCGATAGAAGAGGTGGTCGATGAAGAAGGGAAACTCGTAACCCCGATACCAAATGTCGGGATCGACGGCAGCCAGGTTGATGTATAGATCGTATCCGTTGAGCCCCGATGCCTCGTTGACCCCAGCGTAGTGGTATTTCGTCGTCGGCAACCGGCGGGTGCCGTCGTTCAACAGATCCGCCATGTAGACCTGCCGGTCGTCGTGGCGTTTGTTCAGATGGACGACGAAGGGCTCGCGCTCGGGGCGCAACTCACCGTCCACATAGACTCGCACATCGTGCAGCACCGGCCCGCCCCGTCCATCCTGAGGCGAGTCGTCCAGGATGCGGAGCGCGACCATCGCCGGCGCCGTCTGGATGGCTCCGGGGACACCCCTGAGCGACTCAAACCTGCTGGCCATCAACGGTTCGTACTGGTGGATGTTGACGAACGAGCCACCGACGTTGAGGAAACCGATCTTGCGCTGGTAGTGGGAGGCCACCATCATCGTCGGTACCCTGGGGCTGGGGTCGCCGTTCATTGAGACTCCCTGGCCCGACTGCTTTTCGAAGGGCAGGGTGGAGAACAGGGCGGAGAAATTGTTCAGTTCGGTGGCCACGTCGATTCGCAGTCCGTTCATGTTGGACAGCTTCATCGTCAACGGCGACAGCGACGAGCGCACTTCATCCCCGTAGATGGCCTTGGACTGCCAGGCGTCGGTGCCGTCGGTACCGATGATCACGTTGCCGAAGAGATTCTGAAAGGCGTTCGGCGTCTCGCCGTGTGCTCCGGTCTCGCCCGCGACCGAATACCCCCGTTGCACGCCAAGTCCGCGGCGCTCGACCCAGTTGACGGACCGGGTGCCGTACAGCAGGGGATCTCCCAGGGTGTTGTAGTGGTAGACCAGGTTGCTGGTGAAATCGGGCAGGCGCGGGTAGTTCTCGAACCCGAAGTTCCTGTAGGGCATCTCGTCGAAGCGGCCGACGAAAGGCTGATCCACCAGGATTCGCGACGGCAGCTTTTCGACCATTTCCGGCTCATGCACCACGCGCCCTTCCTGCCCTCGCACAATCCCGGAAAGCAGTACCAGAACGCATCCTGCCGCCATCGCATGACGTACCAACCTGCGGCTAGTGCGGCTGCACCAGATGTCGAGTCCCGTGAGCATCATCCTAAAACGACGGCTGCAGACCGGCAATCGCCCGCAGAAAAATGCGTGAGTATTCGATATCCTGATCACCGCGCGACCGATCCAGGAATCTCCTGTTGCGCCACTCGAACCCGGCGTTGACGTTGACCTGGTAGCCGACGTAGGAGGAGGTATTGCTGACCATGGCCACGTAGACCTCGGAGTCGAAGTCGGTCCCCGGTATGACCTCGCTGCGGTAGCTGCTCTTCAGAAAGGGGAACCCCTGCGCACCCAGTTTGGCGGTCGTCCGCGTCGAGATCGAGTACTCGAGCTTCAGGATCGGATAAAAATAGCGCTCGCGAATCTCCAGCACCTGCCTCTCATCGTCGGCGAGACGCTGGCGCAACCACTTGAACTGGGGAATCACGCGCAGCTGATTCCAGGGCTGCCACTGGTAATCGGCCTTGAGGACGATGGCCAGATCGCTGACCCTGTTTTCGGACTGAAAGGCGGCAGCCTGCTGGAAATTGTTGTCGTACTTCAGGGTCACCTCCGCGTTCAGCCGCGGCACCCGGATGTAGTTGGCACGCACGAAGGCAGTGTTCACCCAGCTCCGGCGCATGAGCAGCGGGTCGCGCAACAGCACCGCATCGCCAAGCGGATTGAGCAGATCTTCCTCCGACAGAAAGCCGATCGGGATGACGTCCGGCTCGAAGTAGATAGGGTTGCGCCCCACACCGAAAACGTCATCTCTGATGTCGTCACGCACGCGCTTGATCCGCTCGACGGCGTAGAGATCGACCAGGAACGGCAGCCGGCGCTCGTACTCGAAGCGACCGTACAGCATCTCGGAACGCCGGCCAGCGAAGGGCGCCTTGGTCCGGTGATAACCCACCATCACCATCATGCCCTTGCGCGGCCTGAACTGGCCGAACAGGTGTCCGCCCTCCCGGTCCGGGTCGTACGGATAGTCCGGCTTCTGGTCGTCTTCCCGCACGTCGATCACGGCGTTGTTGTTCATGTCGTCGCCGTATTCGTAGGCGTCGGGATCGACATTGTAGAGCAGGAAGGGCTCGAAATAATCGGGCACGCGATTGGCGTTCTCGTTGATATCCGGTCGTCCGTTGAGATCGGCGTCCAGGCCCGGAAAGATGCCGTCTGGATCGACGATATAGCGGGCGGTCGGAGCCGACCGCTCCATGAAGTAGATATCGGGATACTGATCCTTATCGTCGTTGTCGTCGACCGAGCCGAATTCGAGCGTGTAAGTCGCATCGGCCCGGTTGTCGCCGATCCGGTCCGGCAAGCGCGGTTCGTAACGGAAGAAACTCCCGGCATAGGCCTGGACGTAGGAGGCGTACGACGCCTGTTGCACCGACAGGGTAGTCGAGTAGTCCTCGGCCATGTCGAACAGCTCTCCTCCCAGGCTGAAGCGCTCCCAGTCGCGCTTGCCGACGACGTACCACGCCGGGCTCTGGCTTTCAAAGCGACCGCCCCTGGAGCCGGTCAGGGCTGGGTAAGCCCGGTGGTTCAGGTTTCTGACATATTCGGCGTGGAACATGTAACCCTTGACGTCCAGGTTCACATGCACGCTCGCCAGGGTGTTAGCCGTCTGCCGGCCATAGCGCACCCGCACGCGACGGAAATCGTTCAGGTCCGAGGGCCTCCCCTCTGCTCGCGCTGCTGGGTAGAAGTAGGTCGCCGGATTGTTGGTTATCGGCGTCGTACCATACACTTCGGCCAGGTCGACAACGTAGTCCCCGGCCACGTCGAGATTGACCTGGGCTTGGTTGACGATCAGGGTATCCGGGCCCGCGCTGAAAAGGGCGGGCACCCTGAACCAGAACAGCAGGCTGCCTTCGCCGCGCGTTTCGTAGTACCCCTGGGCGGAGGGGTCGACGTGTGGATAGTCGATTTTCGTGTTGCCCGCGGCGGTCCAGATCGGCGGGATGATCGTGCGGTCCGGGTGCTCGGTAACCGTCAGCGTCAGGGCCTCCGGTGCTGCCCGCCGGTCGTACGGGCCCAGGACGTGAGTGAATTCGCGACCATTGTGAACGACGGCCGCACTCTGCACCCGCACACCGGCGCTGTCATCGGGGTCCTGGTCGGCAACGCGGACCACCAGCCATTCCGGCGGGCTGTCGGTCACGGGGAGAACCCCCTTTAT
>CAZWTI010000271.1:0-4267 GCA_964637065.1 uncultured Puniceicoccaceae bacterium | reverse complement strand
TCCGATTTCTTCTCGATTCCCGTGACGCTCGCAACCTAGCTTCCGAGGGTCAGCAACGCGGTCTTGTTCTCGCCCTTCGAATTGCGGAGTTTTCCTTTCTCCGCGATGCCTGCGAAACTACTCCAATCATTCTCTTGGACGCTGCCCTAGGCGAACTCGATCTCGAAAGAAAAATCAATTTCAAAAGCCTTCTGCCCGAGGACGCCCAAGTTTTCGCGAGCGGCACCACTCCTGACATCGCAGGTTCCGACCAGTGGGAAACCTTTGAAGTTTCTGCGGGCACCTTCCGAAAAACCTGAATTCTTTCATGGAGTCACTTACCACTGTCCACTGGTCCCTTCTTCTCTTTGGCGCTCTAATCATGGGCATGAGCAAGGGCGGTTTGCCAGGCGCCGGTAACCTGACCGTGGCCATCTACGCTCTCGTTTTGGAAGATGCACTCGGCCCTGCCGGCGTGCCACTATCGGTTGGTTTGCTTCTCCCCGTCCTCATCTCGGCCGACGTTACCGCCACCATCGTCTATCGTCGTTACGCCGAGTGGAAATTCATTGTCCGCCTGCTGCCTTTCTTTCTCGTCGGGATTGTCACAGGTTGGCAAGTGTTCGGTTATTTTCAGGAGAACGATGAACGCGTGGCCCTCCTCAAAGTCATCATCGGCTTAATCCTTCTCAGCATGACTGCCTTGCACTTCGGTCTTCAGCTTTTCGGAAACCGCGCAAAGAAGAAGGTTTCCGGGGGTGGGACGCTTCGCGGTTCCCTACTCCTCGGCGCATTCTTCGGTCTGCTCGGCGGGGTCGCCACCATGCTTGCCAACGCTGCCGGACCCGTGGCTCAGCTTTACCTTCTTGCCATGGCCCTTCCCAAGTACGCCTTCATCGGCACTTCTGCCTGGCTCTTCCTCATAGTGAACGTCTCCAAGGTGCCTTTCATGATAGACTTAGAGATCATCACTCTCGATTCCATGTCTGTTAGTTGGTGGATGTCCATTCCCGCCGTCATCGGAGCGGGCTTAGCCCCGTTGGTGGTAGGTCACATCAACCAGAAACTATTCGAGGCCTTGGTCTGGCTTTTCATTATTCTCGCCGGCCTGCGCATGGTCTTCTAGGTTTTGCTCATGGCCAAGAGCTCTCGAAAACTCTGGGCGGAACATCTTGCGGGGCAGGGCAGGGCAGCCACCGCCGTCGACCCCAAGGCCCTTCTGAAGAAGACCCCGTACGAGGGTCGCATCCTAGGTCTTGATCCCAGTCTTCGTGGCACGGGTTTGGCAATTCTCGAATGCGCACCCGGCCAGCCTGATCGTATTCTCGCCTCCCGAACTCTCAAGCTCAAGCCGAAGGTTCCCTTCGTGGAATGTCTCGGCGAAATCCATAGGGCCGTGGTATCCATGTCGGAGGCGTGGAAGCCTCGGCACGTCGCCTCCGAGGAAACCATCTACGTAAACAATTTCAAGACTGCCCAGATCATGGGAGCCTCTCGGGGCGCCGCTCTTTCGGCCGCCGCCGTCCTAGACCTTCCGGTCTTCGAGTACGCTCCTCTCCGGGTCAAGCAAGCCGTGGTTGGCTTTGGGCGGGCGAGCAAGGAGCAGCTTGCCCGGACCATTGCCCAGCTGCTGAATCTCTCCGAACCCCTGCCTTACGACGAGTCCGATGCAGCCGCTCTCGCCCTCTGTCACGCCATGACTTGGGTACCTGGTTGATCCTGCCGAATCATCACCCTACGGTTGTCCAAACAACTTGCTTGGCAGAAGTGGCCGCACCTTCTCCGTGCGGCCCAGCAAGGTAACCGTTACCGACACCTCGTTCGCCACTTGGTCCAGCATCCCTCCGGGATTGATCCCGAAATCCCCACGCAGGATGGAAAGCTCGGCCTGCACAGAGAGGAGGTCGCCCGCCCGCCCGTCCAGTGATCTTCTGGCGGCGCGCAGGTAGCGGAACTTGGCCGGAAGGACAACTTTCTTGGGTCGCCCCTTCAAGGTCAACGTCCCGACGATTTCACCCCTAATTTCCTTCCCCCCTCGGCGAACGTTTCGGATGGCTTCCAAGTTAAAGATGATTTGTGGGAAACGTTTTGTATCCAGCCAAGTCGAGGTATGGGCGTCGACTTGGGACTTTGGGTAGAAAAGGCGAATACCTCGGGCATCGAATATCAGTTTCCCATAGGAACCTTCCGGCTTTTCCAAGTCAAATGCGACCTTTCCCCTCGCTCCTCTCAACTCTCCCTTAAGCTTACCAGTGCCGAAGGACGTGACCACTTTTACCTGAATCGTGTTAAAACTATCGGGTGTCCGAAAATCGAAAGGCATGCCGTTCGTGGCAACCTTCGAGAACAATGTTCCCAGCAGGCAAAGACTTAGCATGCGAGGCATTCCTACATCATGCGGTTTTCCATGGAGTCTTCAACATTCAAAATGTTAGGCAAACCACAAAAGATTGGGTATCAGGCTTCAAAAATCAATTGACCCTGCACGCGCTCACGCACAAGCTGAGACTAATCAAGTTCGAGTGATGAACAAAAACCACATATTTATTCCTCTTCTTTCGCTCTTCCCTGCAGGTCTCTTTGCGGCCACCTCCACGGCGGGCGATGTCTTGAACCAAGCCTCAATAGGGGAGCCTTTCGCGGGTTTCAGTTCTGATGCATCCGGTGCTGTTCGCAATGCCGTGGGCCCCACCGCTCGCTTCATCAAGCCCTTGCGTCTCGTAGCTCGGGCCGCCGACTCCAAGATCGCTGCCGGCTCCGCTACCCAGATGGCTGCCGATCTCCTCCTCGACGACGGCACCGTCACTAACCTTCCCGTCGACGAGGTCGCTTGGGCCGTCGACACCGCTCTGGCCTCCGTTTCCGAAGCCGGCATCCTCAGTGCCACTCAAGTCACCGAGCGCGTCCGGGTCAAGGTCACCGCCACTACAGACGGCATCGTCGCTGAGGTGCGCGTGCGACTCATGCCCGCTCCTGTAGTCGCCGCCGCAGGACCTCAGATTCCCGCCGCCCTCGCCACGGGTTCCACCGATCTTGGTGCAGGCTGGCGCAACTCCCCTTGGTTCGGTTCCTTCTTCGCCACCCAGTCTAAGTGGCTTCATCACGCCAACCACGGCTGGCTTTATTTCGAGGACGCGGGCGACGGTAGTCTCTGGATATGGAAAAAGAATCTCCAGCGGCTCTGGACTGGGCCGGAAGTCTACCCCCACCTCTATCGCGACAAGGATTCCACTTGGCTATACTTCATGCTCGAGGCTCTACCCACTCGTGCCTTCTACAATTACTCAACCAAGAAGATCGAGACCGCCCAACCCTGATGGGAAATTGATTAATCCTTTCACTTGACGAAAAGAAAGGTGGGGCAATGACAACGGTGCTGAGGGAACAACTTCCGGCTATAACTGATATTACACAAATTCGTGGCGGAGGCTTTTTCACGCCTTTGCTTCTTGTCGTCGTCTTTGCCATCTTGAGTTTTCTTTCCTCCGTCCTGCAGGCGGCTCCCGTCCCTTATGCGGGAAAGGTGTCGATCAACGGTGTCAATTTCGACGGCGCGGCCCAAATGAACTTCGCCCTCCGCGACGCCAACGGCACCGTCCACTGACGCAACGGAACCGACGCCAACGCCACTATCAACGTGCCTGTGGACCGCGGGCACTATGTCGTCCTCCTCGGCGGGCAGGGCGTGAATCCGCTTTCCGCCGACCTTTTCCTCGATCATCCCGACCTTTACCTCGAGGTTCGCCTTAGGGTTGTAGGCAACGCAGCCCTGCTGCACCTCACGCCCGATCATCGTATCACTTCTTCACCTCACGCACTTTCCGCAGATGTCGCCCGAAACGCCCTCGTCGCCGACCTCGCCAAGGCCGTCGAGGCTGGTGCCGTCACCAAGAACATGCTCTCCGCTGCCGTCCTCGCGGACCTGAACGCGACCATCACGCGCTCCCGTTTGGCCGCCGACGTGTTTGCGGATCTCAACGCCACCATTACCAAGGCTCGCCTCGCCGCCGACGTCCTAGCCGATTTGAACGCCAGCATAACGCGATCTCGCTTGGCCGCCGCCGTCGTGGCCGACCTGAACCGAACCATCGCCCCGGGTTCTGTAACCAAAGCAATGCTTTCAAATGACGTTTTTGCCCCAGCAGCGGATTATCTCAAGGCATTCACTTCCGACTTCAATGCATCTTCAGAGTCGATTATCTTAGCTGGAGATGCCAATAGAATCGTTACGGTTACTCTTCCATCGGCTGCTGCCTTATCCGGGAAAGAATATATCATTAAGTCTACT
>CAZWTI010000270.1:0-4780 GCA_964637065.1 uncultured Puniceicoccaceae bacterium | reverse complement strand
TCCCGTCTTCGCATTGGGACGGATGCAGGAAATGCTGGTGGTCCTAGACGAGGCTCGCCGCAAGGGAGCCATCCCGCCGTGCCCGATCCTCTGTTCGGGACTAGGTATGGATCTGGTGAATTATTTTCACGACATCTCCGCGCAGGCCGGAAATCTGCACTTTAGTCGAAAAGTGTTGAAGAGTCTAGGCGTTCGATCCATTCCGCGACGCCTTGAACCCGGGCGCGAACCCGCCCGTCCCGGGATTTATCTCGTGAGCAGTGGCATGATGGTGGAAAACACTCCATCCTACGTCATTGCTTCGGGGCTGCTTGGCAATGATCGAAACGCGATCCTATTCGTCGGCTATTGTGATCCCGACACCCCCGGAGGCAAGTTGCTTACCACCAAAAACGGAGACCGATTCACATTCGAGGCTATAGATCACGTGGAAACGGTTTGCGCCCGCATCCGCCAATACGATCTCAGTGGTCACGCCGACAGAGAGGAACTCGTCGCCCTTGCGGATCACCTTTCGCCAAAGACCATTTTCCTTCACCATGGTGATCCCGAGGCGCGGGATTGGTTTCGAGAAGCTCTCTGCAAGAACCACAACCACGTCATTGATCCCCAACCCCTCAAGCAATATGAAGCCTGACCCGGAAAATTCATCCGACCTTGAGCAACAACTCGACAAAGTTCTCACTCGCCCATCCGATCGCGCAGGTGACGAATTGCGCGAGGTTACCCTCCAACTCGGCATCGCTCCTCACGCACACGGTTCCGTCCTCGCCTCGTTTGGGGATACGCAGGTTATCTGCGCCGCCATGATCGACAATAAGGTGCCCGGTTGGATGCAACGTCAAAAAGTACCGGGAGGTTGGCTCACGGCGGAGTACAACATGCTTCCCTACTCCACCCTATCCCGAAAGGATCGTCCCATAAGCAAAGGTCGCCAAGACGGTCGGAACGTGGAAATACAACGCCTGATAGGCCGCTCGCTCAGGGCGGTTCTAGACCTTGCGAAGCTGCCCGGCAAAACACTTTGGATAGACTGCGACGTCCTTCGGGCGGACGGCGGCACTCGCACCGCCTCCATTACGGGAGCTTGGGTCGCCGCCAGACTTGCCGTCAACAAGCTGATCGAAAAAGGAAGACTTGATGAAGACCCTATCCTCGATCACCTTGCAGCCGTATCGGTTGGAGTTTATCGCAATCACTGCGTATTGGACCTCGACTACCCCGAGGACCGCGACGCATCCGTGGACGCCAACATCGTCATGACCGGTTCGGGGCAATTCGTTGAGGTTCAGTCCTCGGGCGAGGAAGCCACCTACACTCGCGATCAACTCGACGAACTTCTCGCCCTCGCCGAAAAAGGCATCGCCGAGCTCGTCCAGAAGCAAAAGGAAGCCACCGAGAATTAGTGGAAAAGATGGCTCTCAGGCGCCGAGGAACGCCATATGTTCGAATGGCATCAGTGGATGCCCGAGATATCCATGAAGCAGTAGGAAAGATCTTTCTTGAGCATCTCGATCTGATCTCGGTAGATGGGGTTCCCCTCGATCCACAACGTCTCTAGATTCTTCATTCCCGCCAACGACGCGAGGTCGGTGATGAGGCAGGCGGACAGTTCCAGTTCGGTGGCATTGCCTTCCCTCGCCTTGACTATCCTGTCTTCCACACTCTGCTCACCTCACGCCGCAATCAACATGGAGACGAGCAGGACAATGGGCGGCTTATTCATCCATCGAGGCTATGCTTTCACCAGCGACTGCTCTAGGGCTAGAAGACATGAGCATCATGGTCGTTTCCCAGATGACTGTGTTTCGCTAAAGAGAATTCGCTCTACTGCAGCTGCGACTTTCCCCACTGGAGCGTCATCGCGATTGCTGAGCACGAACAAACATCCATCGTCGTCGGGATAGCGACGGATAAGGGAAGCGAAACCTCGCACTGATCCGCCATGAAACTGAACTCGTCGGCCGAGCTTGTTTGTTTTGACGAACCAACCAAGCGCGTAATCCCCGAGGCCCGGCTTGAATAATTCGGACTTGGCGGTTCGGCCCAGCACCACATCCCCTCTCAAGGCACAATCCCACCGCCACAAATCCCAGACAGTCGTGACGACGCCACCCATTCCACGGTACTGGAAACCGTAATTCCCATAGGGATGCTCAAGTGCGGAGCGAGGCTTCCCATAGACTGACCGACCTACGGCAATGACGCCGCCTTTTGGGGGAGTGTCACCCGTGAACCGCGTCAAGGCCATTCTCGAAGGCTCAAATAGCGCCCGTTTGCAAAAGGAAACGTACTTCTCTCCGGATACACGGGCGATAATCTCACTGAGAAGCGCATATCCTTGATTCCAGTATTCCCAGTTCCTACCTGGTGGATGCCTTGGTCCACCGTGAAGAAACGACGGCAGCACTTTGGCTAAATCTCCACCATCCCCGCGCGAATTTCTTCCGGGTATTCCCGAAGTATGCTGCAAGAGGTGCCGCACCGTGATCGATCTGCAGTCATTAGGGACACCCGGCAGATGCTTGACGATGGAATCGTCCAGACCCAGGCGGCCCTCCTGAACCAACCATATGACGGCCGCTGCCGTGAACTGCTTCGTTGCCGAGGCAATCTCGAACAAAGTTGCGGGCGTAATGCGAAATTCTCCCGCCAGATCGGCAGGGCCCACTCCAACTGCGGCAACGACCTGCCTATTCCTTGCCGCCAACACGGCTCCGCTAAAACCTTTGGACTCTTGAGACTCGACATACTCAACTATTCGAATTCCTGCCTCACCCGAACTGTGCGTAACTGTCTCGTTACTCTTGGCGGTTAGACCGGCGCAAGCAATCGCCAGCATTACCAATACACCGAGAAAGCGCCTCATGAGGATCCTCAATTCATTAAAAGCCTTAACGCGAGTGGCTACAGTTGTTTCCTGCAACACCCAAGGAACACAATCGCCAAAAGCGTTTGCCTCATCTCTCGAACCTACGCTAAACATAGCCTTGGTCAAGCGTCCGCGTCGCTAGCTTTGCCTTAGGGGCCTAGTGCTGACGAGGGTTACTTAATATCGTCCAGAAGATCGTCTATTAGCGAATTCAAAGGGTTTAGAGTTTTTGAGTTGGTCGCATTTTGTTCGCCGGTGACGGGAACCTTGGGGATAGATTGTTTGGATTCTGTAGGAATCAACGATTTGCTTGAGTGGGCCGGCGATTTGCTGAACTCCATGTGAGCGTAGAATATGACGTTGACTCCTAGTTGGCAGCAAGCTTCCCAAGACTGTGTCGGGAGGCCCGCATGCCCGTCTGCCCAAGCATCACCTAGGTCGCCGGGATGATAATAGGCAACGAGACGCCCACCGACCCTCCAACCGTAGGCCACCTTGCCTCCGTGTGGAGCGACGTAGGGCAGGAAGGACATGGGGTAAGGGACTTGATGGATTGGGTGATCAAGCGGGACTCGTACAGGATGAACGGTGGGCAGAACCTTCTTCATTAGGTTGAAGAACTGTCTGTGCCAGTGGTTGCTGCCCCCGTTGTCGGCGAAGAACATACCACGTTTATCGACAAGGTATTCGCGGAGGGTCTTGATTTCTTCGGGTGTGACGCTGATGTTGCGTTGGCCGGTCATGTAGACCATGGGTGGGCTCTTACCCCTTGGAAAGTTCTTGAGCTGCATGATCCTGCGAGACTCTGTCATCTTGGCGACCTTGTGACCAGTACGCCTATGGTATTCCATGAGAAGGTTTTGATCACCCCCTATACCGAAATCCTGATCCCAGTCCCCGCCGGTGTACTCAAGGCGAATGAAGCGGACCATTCCGGGATTGGCGCCACCGGAGAATCCCGATTCTTCGCCCTTCCCGTAACCGACGACATAGGGATGCTTGGACAGTTCTCTGAAGTTGGGCTTGACCGCACCCCCCCTACTGACGTCCCTAATGACTCTGGCAACCTTGGCGACTGGCTCCTGCTGGGGTGCCCCACCGGCGGGAAGCTCATAAACTTTTTTCATGACAAGATTGCCATCCTTGTAGCCACCGACCTCTTTGCCGTCCCTGTACAGGTATTTGTGGTTCTCCTGCCAATCCGGGACGATCACGATGCCGTTCCCGTCCATCAGGTTCGTTTCGTTTTTTTGGCCATCCGGATTCCATCCGACCATGGACCACAACTTGTCGTTCTTGTAATGGCCTTCCGAAGCCTTCTGTCCGTTTTTATGCCACTTGGCGACAGGACCATCCAACTGACTCTTCAAATAGTGGCATGCGGTCTCCTTTTGACCTATTTTGCCCCATGTCTTCCAAAGACCTTCCTTCTCGTTGTCCTTATAATGCCCCTCCTCAATTTTGCGACCGTTCCAGAACGTTGTTTCCAAACCCTGGCGTTCCCCTGCAACCATTTGCACCGTTTGCCTTAATTCTTCCACGCCGTGCAACTTATAATAGATCCACAGGCCTTCCTGTTGGTTGTTCAAATAATGACCCTCGGCTGATTTGCTTCCATCTTTGTCCCATCCCGTCCAAAGGCCCTCGCGTTTCCCGTCAGCCATTTGTCCTGATATCTTCCAAGTGAAGAACTCTATCTGGTTCGAGTCCCACCAGAAGGTCCATGCGCCGTACCTGACGTTGTCCTTGTAATGGCCCTCGGAAATATTGTTGCCGTCCTCGTTGAATTCCTTCCAGAGGCCCTGGCGTTTTCCAAGGATCATTTTCCCGAGGATCACACGCCTCAACTGAAACTTGATAATTGCCCTATTTTTCTTGAGAACCTGTCGTACGTCCTTCTTCACCCAA
>CAZWTI010000269.1:0-4582 GCA_964637065.1 uncultured Puniceicoccaceae bacterium | reverse complement strand
AATGAAATTGCATGTTCCAAATCAGTGTTCACGTTCGTGCTCGACCGCACAATGCTCACATCGAGTCCAAGCAGCAGAACCATCTGCGAAAAATTCTTTCTTCCAAATGGGAACACGACGCTTGATCTCATCTATGACGTAACGACAAGCGTCAAATGCACCTTCGCGATGAACGGCAACTACTCCTACCCAAACGGCAATCTCGGTTAGTTCGAGAGAACCTATACGGTGAATAGCCATGACCTTCCGGATCGGGAATAGGTTGTTTGCCTCGAGGACAATTCGTTCGGCTTCGAGTTTCGCCAGTTCGGGAAAAGCTTCATATTGAAGGCGCATTACGGGTCGGCCCTCGTTAAAGTCCCTGACCCAGCCTTCGAAAGAGGCAAACCCACCACAATCTTGTCGAACCATACTTTGTCGTATGCTTGCGACGTCGATCGGTTTTGAAGTTAGTGCGAACATGCCTTAGTTCTAAAAACTGAACGCCCAAGGGATCTAGCCACCCGCAACAGGGGGAATGAAAACCACTTCGTCGCCATCTTTCAAAGAATAGTCGAAGTCTACAAAGTCCCCGTTGACGGCTACGCGAAGCGCATCTTGGTCAATGGCAAATCCTTTTTCGGTCTTTAGTTCAGCGTATAATTGAGCCGGTGTGGTGAAAGATGTCTGTAGCTCCTCTGAATCACGACGTGCCTGTTCGCGAAGGACTGCAAAGTAGCGGAGGCGTATGTTCAGATGGCGTTGATCGTCTTCACTCATGATGCTGAAAGATGGCGAACGGCTTCCTTATAGTCTTCGGGTGTATTCACATTATCCAAGGCGCGATGGTTGACAGGTTCAAGCAGCAGAGGGTCAGTGTTAATTAGAATCTTGCGCGGACAGCAAATGTCGCGATCAAAGTACTCTTCGAGGGTGGAAAGGGAATGAGGTTCGTATATGGTGCAGAGAGGTTCGGGTAAACCATCACGAGAACTGCGATAGGCAGTGGCTAATTGGGAAGGGTCGCGTTTCGCAATGAGGTTGTCGAGTGTGTGATCATCAAGAAATGGGAGATCGCAGGCGACGACAAGCCAAGCGGCATCTGGTTGGGCATCGAGTGCGGAGATGATCCCGACAAGAGGCCCTTCTCCTTCTCGAGAATCTCGAATTGCGGACAATTTATTTAGACCCTTCGGAATAGCCTGTGATTCACGGAGGGACAGAAAGACCTCGGCACAACGATTACTCAAAAGTTCAGCCGCAACTTCTGGTTGAGTAAAACCTGCGTAGTCGAGAGTTGCCTTTTCTTTTCCCATGCGGCGGCTGTGACCGCCGGCGAGAATAAGCCCAAGGATTGGGGAGTCGCTCATTCCTTAACGAGAAAAATCGCTTCTACCTCCGGTTTTCTTGATGAGTTTGGTCTCTCCTATCACGATGTCGTGCGACAGAGCCTTACACATATCATAAATCGTAAGGGCGGCAATGGATGAGCCAACCAACGCTTCCATTTCCACTCCGGTTTTATGGGTAGCCTTTGCCTGACATTGTATGGTGATACGGTTGGTATTTCCATCGAACTGCAAGTCAAGCTTCACCGAATCCAAGGGTATGACATGACACAAAGGGATCAAATCGGAGGTTTTCTTTGCGGCTTGCGTCCCGGCGATTGTGGCAATTTCGAAAATGGTTCCTTTGGGTGTACTAAGGCCAGTAGTCTTGATTTCATTTGCCACTTCCAAGGGTAATTCAATAATCGTTTGGGCTAACGCAAAGCGTTCCGAAACCTTTTTTTCGGCCACATCTACCATTTGAGGTAAAGCGTTTGCGTCTAAATGAGTTTAATTGGAGCTCGGCATGCCCGAGGGTTTTAGTAGAGCATCTACAGGCTCTATGGGTCAAATTGGCGAAGCTACTGGGAATTTCTCGTCGAACAGGAAATCTTCCTCCCCTTTTTCACTTTGATTTGGAAAAACAAAACCGGGGTTGGTTGTCCTAGGGCTTATGTTATACTTCTGCATGAGCAATAGCATGTCCGACGGGCGCGGATCGATGGATTTGATGGCCAAGTCCCGTGCCGCCTTGTCCGCAGCCTCGGCATTGCCAATTTCAACAGCATTCTTTATTGCCACCTCGGATTTTATATTGGCGGAGGAAACATCGATTTCGTCAAAGCCCATTGCCAAGGCTACGCCGTCGATGCTTCCCTCGCTCGCTCCCTGTTCTGCAGCCTGTTTGACCGCTATGGCATCTTGGCTTGATTCGTCTCCTCCAAGTAATGCTCCGAGGGTGGCCCCATAAGTTGCTGATTTCGCGGAGATGATGGAGTCGATGTCGGCTTCGCGAGCATCCGGCTTGGCATCCAGCAATCCGACAACTTCGAAGAGGGTGCCTGTGGTGGCTCCATTGGCTACAGCTCGAGCTACTTCCACTTCAAACTCCTCAGTCTGTCCGGGTTGCTTCTCAATCTTACTCAAGTTTTCAGCAGTTATACTACCGTAAGACGAACCCTTTGAACTTGCCGTAATGACATCCTGCAGTTCGTTGTCATAGTATATTGCCATTGCTACGTTGCTGAGAACTGAACCCATTGCAGTTCCACGCGCGAGATCAAGAATTTCTTGTCGGGATGCAGTTGCAGTAGTGTCCTGAGTGTCATCAAGGGTGGCAAATTCGGCTGCCTTGGAAATGGCCCCCTCGGCGGCGCCTCTGGAGGTTGCCTCGGCCAAGACAACACGATCATATGATGCCTCTTTCCCATAAAACTCGTAGTCCCAAGCTGAGTAGTTGTCAGTCGATGGATCGAATACTGTGGCGAATTGAGCCCCCATGGATGAACCGAATGCGGCGGCTTCCCCGATACGTTCAATTTCGGGCAGAAATTCCTTTTCGAAATTAGTCTGCATAGCGGATGATGCTATTCCAAATGCCACCCGTTCTGCTACCTGTTCAGCAATCTTTTCTTTTTCCCATGGTCGGTGAGATCCCGAAACCATGATTGAGCCCAAGGTAACGCCGGAAGCGATTGATTTTACAACTTCGTATGTAAAAAGGCTGTGGTCTTTGCCTAGGTCTGTCCCCGGATCGAGTGCAGCCATAAATTCCACGCCTGCCTTCGCAGCCCCGCTGCCTATATCCTCTGCCAAACTAGGAACCCCCGTGGCGGGGTAACCGTTGTCTCTTGCGGCGATTAATGATCCATAAGTAATGCCGTTCACGGCGTATTCGAGTATGCGGGTCTTGTAGGGATGGAATGCCTTGTGTTTTGCCTGAAGACCATCAAGGGCCATGGTTGCGTCTGCAGTACCACCGCTGGGATCTACTGGGACGATGCCAGGAATGAATCCTACATCCCTTAAAGGATCTGGAACGGAGTCGCGAATCTGTTCCAAAACCACAGTGACAACCCCTTCTGTAATGGTTCGCGAAACACCGTCCCTTTCGGCAGGTGGCAAATTGGAGGTTCTTGCACCTTTGGCAACACCCTCAGTCAAGCTTTTGGCTAGGTCGGGAACACTCTCTCCCCAATTCCTCGCTGCCACGGGAATGAAAGTTTTAACAACCACCGCGGGCAACATTCCAGCCAAGCCTGCAGGATCAGGATTGGTGTTTCGTTCTGCCGATGCCTCTAGTGCTGCTTGCACTAGAGCTTGTGTGGCCAGTCCGATTTGTTCGACGTCGAGACCGAAAGAATCTTTCTGGTCACGAATGTAGATTAATGCGGATTCGACAGCGTCATTTATTTCAGAGTTGTTGTTGTCTCCTTGACCTTTAAACAGCCCCTTCATGGTAGATGCAAAGTCGGAGGATGGCCCTCCGCTAGCCGGAAATGCTGTGTCAACGATATTTTCGATATCCGTTGCAGGCACTATTGCTCGCCGAAGACGCGATGTGGGATTAAGGAAACCAGGATCCGTGAGTTCATCGTGATGGATTAGGGTCGCACTCTCGATGAGCATCTTGTCGATAGGTGCACCCAATGCAAAAGGCGTCGTTGAAAAGAAAATCAAAGACAATCCTACCGCAGTTAGACGGTTATTTCTCTGGGCTAATGTATATGGCATCACATGGATGCGGATGCAAAGAGTCAACTTGCAGACTTTAATATAAGCCTTACTGGAGCTTAAATCAAAACGTCAAACAACTTTTCTTTTCATGCCTCCTCTTCTTTTGCGTGAATAACCTATTTTCGCGTCTAGTGCCGCGTATTTGAGAGTTAGCGCAAAAGTAGTTACGAACAAAACGAGGCAGGCGGGTGTGCGAGAAGGAAAGTCAACGAACGAATAAGTCGCCAAAAGCAAGCATCCTAACAAACTCCAAATCATTGGGGTTCTCCAGAGTCTTCGGTGCTGCCACATTCCTAACGCCGGCACAATCACTAGCAGGGTGACTCCAACGATACCCGTCTCGGCTAAATACTGAAACCAATCATTATGACTGTGCTCGGTAAGGGGTTTCAGTCTTCTGTGAGCATATTCAAGTCCAAATTCCCTTTGCTTTTTGTATTCCTGAGATTGATAAAGGGGATGGAGAGCACGGAAGGACCCGAGACCATGCCCGAAAACTGGTTTGTCGAGAAACATTGTCCAAGTATCCTTCCAAAGAT
>CAZWTI010000268.1:0-11954 GCA_964637065.1 uncultured Puniceicoccaceae bacterium | reverse complement strand
CTCGTTAATTTACAGGTGGCTACCACTTGTTTTTGAGCTTTCTCAACAGTTCCGTTGTTCTCTGATTCTATCTCCAGTGCCTCTTCTACAGGATTTTCGTCCGCAGGCAAAAGCCGAAGAGTTCCTTTTCCATAGTAGGCGAATTTCTTGGATATAGTTCCTGAGGTCGCCGAAATTTCCAGTAACGTTGCATTACCATCCTCATGATTGTCCCATGGAGCATAAGAAAAAAGCCGGGCCCCTTCCTCTCCCCAAAGCATGGCTTAAAACACGACGGGAGGCGGTTGTTGTGCGATATTCGCATTTTCCACTGACTGTGCATGCAGGCATGTAAGAAGGCACAGGAACACAGGCAGGGAAAAGAATATTTTCATTCGAACTGACAAGATTCTCTTGAGTGGGAAAACCACAAGAAACTTGCATGACAATGCATATATTTCAATCCAACTCCACAGGGAATTTACTTACTTGAAAGCAAGAAATCTCGTCAGAAAGCAAAAGGATAAAGATCCTTCGGGACTTGGTTCGGCAGGCGGGTTGAAGCCTAAACCTCGTCTTGACGCAGCCAACGAAATTTAACTACGCGAAACTTTCGACCGAATCGTTGATTAATGCCTTTTGTAGAAAAGAAATTTGGGTTGGAACTTATGTCGCCTTCCAAATCCGGATCGGGTTGCATTTTTAAATCACTTGATAATCCGACTTTGAAAGGCCCGGCGTTATTGCCGCCGGGGAGATCCGGCGAGGTGCCTAGCCCACTCGATTTTGGGTATAACTTACCCGTGCTGTGGTTTATCGTCTCACGATTTAAATTTAAATCCAGCCACCATTCGTCTGCGTTCCAGATTCCGTCATAATTTTCGTCGGCGAATGGCTCGTGCGGTCGATGATGAGGCGGATCGACGTGCGACTTAACATAGTCCGGGATGCGCTGAACGGTGACTTCGCACCAAGCCTTGGCGGATTCCGGGTTAGGGCCGTTGCCGGCGAATTTTACCGTGGGAGCCTCCCCGTAGGTTCTAATGACGAAGGTATCCGAACGAGCCGTAAGAACAGGCGCGAGGGGCGAGAGGACGTCGGCTTGCGTAAGCCAACCGGGCATATTCACCCCCGTGGCCAGATTTTCCACGGACAGGAGGTTCTCAGGGGCCTCGCCATAGGTGAACGCTTCACTGTAGATGGTTCGGTTGACGCGTATGCTGTCGTTTAACCATCCTTTGGGCTTATCCGGATCCATTATGGTGACGGGTTTCGTGAGGCCTTGGTCATGCCTAATGCCATGTCCCCAAGACTGAAGGTTGTTTCTCCAGTTTGAATCAAAGGTGTGTTGGCTCTGGAGACTTACCGCATGCAATCCATAGGAACTGTCGTGAAACGTTCCTCCGTTGGGGACAAATCTCGCCGGTGGAACTTCGGGTATGCCGGGGAACTTTGGCGACCAAGCGAATCCTCCTTGATTCAAGCGGGCTTTCGCAATAGCAGCCTGAACGGGGCCGCGGAGACCTTTTACAGTACTTTCGGTTTCCGAGGGCCACATTTTCTTTTCCAGCCAAACCAAGCTTGTGTTTCCGCCGGTCCCGTCTCGTTTTTGCGGGAAATCCATTCGAGTTACCCTTCTGTTTATGAAATCGGAAAGCGAAAGGAAGGGGCCCCGCAACTTGATTTCTTCCACTAGTTTTGCCGCTAGTAAACGAATCTGACGGTCAGTCAAGGTAACGAATCCGGTCCAGAAGTCGTTGTTTACGTCGGGTGTCCCGGGAGCGGGTACCGCGGCACCCATGGGAGCTGAAAGCCGCAGAAAGGGAGTGACGTCTGGTTCTTGCCAAGTTTCCTCGTTGCCCGAGAGGGTCATGCCGTCCTTCAAGTCTTTAATTTTTGCAGCATGTCCTTTCAACGCCGCAAGGTGAGCCACCCAAGATTCAACTGAAGTGGAGTTTACGTTGAAGGCTCCTTCCACCAACAGATCGGCTGCCATCGTCTGGTGTTTCTGAATATTTGAGTCTGCGGACCCATAACCGTATTCGGTGCGTTTCCATTCGCCGCGTCGATGGTAAGGCTTGAGTCTGGGGTTGCGAAATGGCTTGAGGCGTTCGCCTGTGTTTGTATTGCCGGAAGGAAAGATTTCCTCGGGATAGTCGGCCGCGACACCTGTTAGAAAATATCCGTCGAAAAGAGCTTCATTTGAATAATAACTTAAGTCCAAGGTTATGTTCTGGTGGTTGTGTTCCGAGTTAGTGTCTCGAATGGCGGCAAGGTTAAACGCCCAGTTGGCTTCATCCCATGGGAAGAGGTTGAAGGTGATGCTCTCACCCGCCCACTTGTATTTTACCCAGAACCGCTTGAACTGGTACTCCGGATGTTCTCTTTCGTCCTTTGCTTCGGATTGGAAAATCAAGCGACGTACCCTTCCCCACTTCTTGTATCTCCCGACCTGTGGCGTAGCATAGGAATTTCCGATGAGATAGGCGGGGCTGTGACTGTACGAATTTAGGTTGGCATGGCGAAATTGCATCAGAGAAAGCATTGGGCTGCGAGGGACTTCAAAAAGAGCGACCCGAGGGCTTGAGAAACGTTGGTTGTCCTGCCCTTGGTTTGAACGGCGATGAAAGTGTCCGAAATAGGATACCTCTTCCATTTCACGGGGGATGGTTCGGAGATAAGGAGAAGACGTCACCCCACCACGACCGTTCAACTTGAAATCAATTTCCGGATCGATGGTTCTTCCTGCTTTGGGAGTGCTGTATCGTTTCGGGCTCCAAGCGATCCTCCTGCCACCGTGTTTTCCGCCAACTTTCGGGAAATGTTCCATTTCCCACAAATCTCCGGAACCATCCTGATATCCATCTACCAATGCCCGCGGGTTGAACTCATGAAAGGTCATGTTGCTCGAGGAACCGGGAAGTTTCCAACGCAAGCGAAAGCCGCTTCCTCCGAGATTGAGGTTGGCGGCGAGCCTGTTTTGAAACCCCATAAGCTCGCTCGCTTGAGCATAAGACCTGGCTCCATGACCTAGGCGAATCTTGAATTCCTTGTTGATTTTCTTGATGGGCCGTCTCGAGTTGCCCTGTCTCAGATATAAGATGACTCCATTTGGGCTCCCTGACTGGGTTGCATATAATTCCTCCTGATCACCTCGACGAAATCCTCTCAGTTCTCCCAGCCAAGCCTCGATTGTTACGGGATCGCTGGGCAAAACCCTGAAGGTGGAAGGGGGTGCCTTGAAGCGAAGATGATGACCCGTCGATTCCGTCCCTTTAGTCATCACCAATACCTTGGCGCCGGCCCGAGGGTCGATGTCGGAAGTCGCTGCGGGAACAAAGAAAGCCTTTTCTCCCGGTTCCAGACGGACCCCCTTTGCGGTGAGGCGCAAAGGAGCATCGAGGTGTCTAGATTGGTTTGCCGGGTTTCGGTAGCGCAGATACCGCTTCTCCCCCTCCGGCATTACGCCGAATGGTCGAAAGTCGGGTATTCGCATTGCTCCCGGAGTACGATCAAAGTCATTGAATGGATAAAAATCCGGAAAATCCGAAAAATCCTTACGAGCCCGAAAATCGGCGAACACCGTGCCATTTGATTCCACAACATGGTCACCCGGGTTGGCGAAGTTCTTCTCGAACATGTAGTACCAGTGGGGTATCTCGACAAATGGGAATCCACCACCACCGCCGCCACCGCCACCGTGCCTGCTTCTGTAAGGGGCTCTGGGAAAAGGTGGTTCACGAAACTCCCCGGGATCCTTCCTGCCGTTTCCATTTAAGTCGATGAAAGGAACTTGTAAATTAGTGCCGGTTGCATCCACCAGTGGTTTGGGTTGCCCAAGATTCTCATCTACGATCGGCGGTGGCGGCGGCGGAGGAGGTTTTGTGGGTTGAGTGGGTTTTGTGGGTTGGGTGGGATTCGAGTTTGCCATGATGCGGCTTCGTGTTCCATGAATCCGCCATTTTCTAAAGATTTCCCAATCCTTTGTGTTGAATCCCCGTAGATGTACGCGGGATAGTTTTATATCTAGTTCATAAGCATCTTCTGCACCCAGCTGAATAGGCACGTTGTAGGGATTCCACAATGCGAAGGCGGGAAACATGGCGAGGCAGAGCGTACCGTCTTCATCGATGTAGGGTTCGTTTGAATACTTTAGCTCGACGAGTACGGGACTTATGGGGTGGTTGAGGGGTTCGGGGCGATTGCCGTCACTAAAAAAATTATAATTTTCCTGGATTACTCGAAGAGGCATGTTGCTGAAGAAACCACCGGGTGAGTGGGGTGGGGTGTCTCCAAAGATTACGGTGTTGTCGCCTTTCCGGCGCGGGAAAGGGAAGGCTCCGCAATCCGGGTACAATCTAGGGACGCTGCTTGAGGATGAGGTGATCTCGGGTTCCGCTCCCGAAAGGGCAATTTCCTCATGAATGTTGTGAAAGTCTCGCAATACGCTCCACTTGGGACCGGCTGTCATAACGCGTTCATCGTGAATGAAGGCGTTGTCGGCTTGGTCCAACCAGTCGTTTGCCCGTTGAATATAAACCATTGGTGCGAAGGGATCGCCGGGAAACAAGCGTCTCATCTTTGTGGGATCCATGGGTCGAAAGTTTTTCATGTAGTCGACTCTTTCCTGGAACAACCAGTTGGCGTATCCGACGTCCTCGAAATCAAGGTCGTCCAGCATGAACGCGTTGCTTAAATCGCGCTTGAGACCACCAGTCCTAACATCGGCGAGAACGCCGAAGGAATCAGTTGTCAGGGAATGGTAATTCTGCCGCACCTCATCCTGAGTAAGACCTTCACCGAATCCGGCATAATCATCCAAGTCATTCAGGTTTTGTCTCTTGCCTACTGTATTGGCAAAAGTCATGCCGAGTCCTGTTTCGATTTCCAGATTGGGCTCGGTGGCCACTAGAAGGTTATCGAGCATTTTTTCAGAATCCGTTGATTCCTTTTCGGGGTTTACCAAATTAATCTTCGTCTTAACGCCCTCGTCTCCCACCCAATATGCATAACTGCCCGCGCGCTTGGATTTCCTGGCCCTGGTTGCATTCGTCCTGGTAACAGAATCATCCGAAGAAGAGATGGGTGGGCTGTCCTCGGTCATTCTCAGGAAACTCTTCCTGACTTTGACTGGTTCGGCAGCCAGATGCTCCTTCCAGAGTTCGGGACTTTCGGGGTCGAAGGAGGATTTGAGCAGGGGATGCTTTAGAATCCATACCGTCTCGTTTGAGTCCTCCGGGTCGGGGAGTCCCTTGAGCGGGTGGTTGTAGTCGCTTAATCTGGCCTCGACTACTTGCCTATAATCCTGCCATGCATTTTCGGCATTGCCGTATCCTGATTCCAAGTTGGTTCGGTCTACCCGTGAAATGCCGTCCGGGATAGACAAGAAATTTTCGAAAGCACCGGATGACTCAAAGAGTCCAAGGCGTTTGTTGTGCCCCTCGTTGCCACTGACCAACCAAGCGACTTCCGCCTCGGGGTGACCGACAAATTCGGAATCATAGGTGGTGTCTTCATGCCCGGCATTGCCGGTTTCGTAATTTCTCGGCGAAACCTTGGTGTCGGCTCGGTGTTTCCAAATTCCCGTCCAGTGACGTTGTCCAAAAGGTACGGTATCGATGTTTCCATCTTCGTTTAGATCGACGCCGGTGGATGGCGAGGCGTCGTAGGTGTATGAATCTTGGCTTTCATTGATTCGTTCGTCCAGCAAGTCGGCAGTTGCGGTAACACGAGTATCCGGACCCAAGTGCTTCTGCAGTTCCCCGATTGCCACCATGACGCCCATGCGGGCATTACTACCTGCCAATACCTTTTGTTTCCGCAGTTCAGTGAGACGCAACTCCGTTCCTACATAGGTGATCAAGGTGACGATCAATAGGAATATGAAACTCATCAGGCTCAATACCAAGATAAGAGCGAAACCACTGCGTTGGTTACGCCTATTCGCCATGGGCGTTGACTTTGTTTTAGGCATATTGCTGGTGAGACAAATACCTTACTACCTGTGCGCGCCCCTGCGCAAGTTGCTTTTAACTGCGAATTTGGCGGGAGTTTTCGAAACCTTACCTACCACGTTTTGGCAAGATTTTCGGGAGTCGTGAGTAGCGACAAGTGAATTGCCCAGGCTGTTTTGCTAATTGTCGTATTCCGGAAGATTCATTTCGTCCGTCCTGTGTAGCGTCCGGAACGGTCGTAGTGCCGGATTCCGTTGCCGGAACTGACAGACCTTCCCGAATATCTTCCGGAGGCATCATAGTGGCGTGTGGTGGCGCCATTCTTGACCGAACGGCCTGCACTTCGTCCGGAACGGTCGTAATGCCTTTGGCCGGACTTTGAAAAGGTAGATCGGCCCGAATATCTTCCGGAGGCGTCGTACCTGCGCGATGTGCTTTTAGAAAGAGTCTCCTTGCCCGCTTGACGACCGCTTCGGTCGTAGTGACGAATTGTTCCTTTGGCTGAATGTACGGATCTGCCCACATACTTGCCGGAACCATCGTAGCGACGTTCAGTCTTGCTTGCTGCATCGGCGTGCGGGCTAAGCCAAAATACGGCAATTGTTATGAGAGAAAGGTACGACAGGAATATCTTTTTCATGATTTACGTGACGCTTATTTTTGCTTGTTCATTCGGTTGAAAAGAAAGAGGAAAAGCATCAAGGTACCCAAGGTAACCCCCGGAATGTGGGACTCCTTTTCCAAGAAGCTTTCCGCTATGATGGTCAAAACATGTATATATTCCGAATCCATCTACCTAATAGGTAAGGCTAATCCATGCCCCTGTCAAATTGGTGATTAATCCTCGGTTATGGTTGGCTACGTAGGAAATTGAGAATAATGGCGGTGGCTTTGTCGAGTTGGGAAAGTTCGAGCCATTCGTCCGCCGAGTGAGCTTGAGCGATGCTTCCGGGACCGAACACGATGGCAGGAGTGCCCCCCATGGCGATGGGAGAGCCGTCAGTGAAATAATCCACGCCTCGGCACTTTCGTCGCTTTGCGACCCTGAGGAATTGCCGTACGACGGGGAGGTCGGGATCGGTCTCTAGTGGCGGGCAGGGGACGCCTCGGCTTTCGATGATTGTGGCGCGTGGGAGACGGTGCTTGCTTAGCAGGCTTTGGATTTCCGCAATTACGGAATTTTCGGTTTCTCCAGGCACAGTGCGACGATCGAGCTCGATGAAGCAACTTTCGGGAACGACGTTTGTTTGCGAACCTCCCCGGATGAGACCGAGGTTTACGGTGGGGTGGCCGAGGAGAGTGTGCTTCCGTCTCTGGAGTTGCTTGGAGTACTCGTTGAGAATGAGCTCGCCGATCCGTGCCATGGGTAGGATGGCGTTCTTGCCGAGGTGGGGCGTGGCACCATGAGCCGCCTTGCCGCGGGTTTCGAGTCTTAGCCAAAGGTTGCCCTTGTGAGCGGTCACTACCTGGAGTTGTGTGGGTTCGCCTGCGATTGCGAGGTCGCCTTTTGGGCCGTGTTCTCCGAGGACGCGGGAACCCGATTGCCGGTGTTCCTCGTCCACGAGGCCGACGAAGAGGATTTCCGTTTGCGTGGGACGTCGCCTGTCTTTGGTCAATTCGAGCAAGGCGTGAAAGAAGGTGGCGACGGAGCCCTTGGTGTCACAGGAACCTCTTCCGTGGAGGCGGTCATTCTTCACCCTTGGCTTGAATTGCTTGTCCTCGGCGGGCACGACGTCGAGGTGCGGGGAGAGTATGATGCGGCGTTTCGCCTTGCCTGATGGCCTCAGGCGGACGAGCAGGTTACTTCTGTCCGGCAGGACGGCTTGACGGGAGACTTCGAGGCCCCGCTTTGCGGCAATGTCTGTGAGGTGGGCGGCGACCCGTTCCTCTCCCGTCAGATCGGGGTTGTCGGGCAGGAAGGCGGGATTGACGCTTGGGAGGGCTACGAGATCCCGCAGAAGTTGTGCGACGGGCTTTAATCTAGCCACTGTTAAACGAGTTTGAGTTTAGCGGATTTCTCTCCAAGTTAGCCTAAGCCCAATCACTTGTCATTTCCAGCTTGTGTCATAAGCCGGAAGACCAACTTCAGGGAAGTTGCGCCAGTTTCATGTTGCGGTAGTCGATACCCATGTTGCGGTTGCCGTGTAACTGGATTCCCAAAGGCCCCTCCTCCTTTGCCGAGGCGGATTCGTAGGTCATTACCTTTTCTCCTTGGAGCCAGACGGTGTATTCCTTGCCGATCGCCTGAATGCGCATGGTATTCCAGTCCTTTGGCTTGAGAAGTTTTTTTACGTTCTTGGCCTCGACTGGATAGCCCTTTCCGGGAATGTAGGGAGAGCAGGTCATGTCTCGCTTGAGTGAACCGGATATACCGATCTGAATCTGATCCCGCGTCCGAATGTGAACACCTGAGTCGACCGTGCCTTCGCCAAATCGAAAGTCGAATTCCATCACGAAATTCCGATATTTTTTCTTGGTCCAAAGAACCGACCCCTTCTTTTTTGGGCCGCTGCGAATCTCAAGGACTCCGTCCGAAACCTTATACCAACCAGCCTTGTCGTTCCCTTTAGGGACTTGCCAGTCGTCAAGGTTTTTCTCTTTCAGGATGGGCTTGAACTTCGGTTCGGCGAACAGGCCGGCGGTTAATGTAAGGATTAGAAAAGCATATGTAATTGCGTGTTTCATGGGACTTGATTTGGGTGTTTTCCTTTGAAGGCAAGTGGCTATTGGAAAGGCTATTTCCCGAATTTGTAGACATGGGTCTTTGTGCGGATTACCAGCGAGTCTCCGATCACTGCAGGAGACGCCATGCACCCTGCCTCCAGTTTGTTTCTTGCGAGTACCTTGAACTCCTTGGAAGCGGCGAGTACCGGGAAATCGCCTTCGCTTGATGAAAAGTAAATGCGACCCGAGGCGTGGATCGGTGAGGCGGCGTATTGCCCTTTCCCGCCAAGGCGTTCCGCCCAGAGAATGTCTCCCGTTTTCGGGTCGGAGCAAGAAGCAACACCTTCATCTGAGGCCATGTAGAGAAGGCCATCGAGCAGCAAAGGGGAGGACTTCTTCGGTACGACTCTCCGTCGTGTCCAAGCGATGTGAGTCTTGTCCACGTCACCCTTGCCGCCCGGTCTAATTGCCGACATCGAACCCATCTCGCTGAATACGTATACAAGCCCATTGCGGTAAATGGGGCGTGAGGAAGCATTCATTCCCCCCGTGCGCGCTGTCCAGAAAAGTTCACCGGTTCGAGGATTTCGGCTTTCCGTGGCTCGTGCCGCAGGACTAATTAGTTCGAGCCTATCCTTATGCCTGATAACCGTTGGGGTACAATAGGCCTTCTTGGCGTCGCCATTGTTGGTTCCATATTCAAAAGCTCTGTCCTTTCGCCATAGAGTTTTGCCGGTAGCTTGCTCCAGTGCGATGACGTATTGGACGTCGAAACCGTCGAAATGCAAAACAAACGACTTTTCGAAAGGGATGGGAGAAGCGGCAGCTCCCCTGTGATGGTTGCATTTCAAGTCACGTCGTTCCCAGAGTTTCTTGCCCGTGACGGCGTCTAGAGCTGCCGTGCCATGGGTGCCAAAGTGCACCAACACTCGCCCGTCATCAATAACCGGCGTGGGTGTCGCGTAACTGTTCATGCTGTGACAAAACTGAGGTTTTTCATTTTCGAAAACCAAGATTTCATGAATCTTCTTTCCGGTTTCCATGTCTAGGCAGATGGCCCACATCTTCTTGCCATCCGTTTGGGCGTTGGTCATCCAGACCTTGCCGTCCCTTATTACCGGTGAGGACCACGCCTTACCTGAAACAGGGGTTTTCCATTTCAGGTTTTGCTTTTCGCCAAAGGTTAGGGGTGGTTCGGCATCTTGAGCGTCCCCATCGCCGTTAGGTCCCCGGAACTGATTCCAGTTGCCCGGTTTGGCGGACAACTGTGCGATTGCCGAAAGAATCGTTATTATCCAAATGCTTCGCATGAGATAGAGGTACTTATAGGATCAGATTTAAAGCGTATTTATCCGCAGATTCCTAAATTGTATCAAGGCCGATGCCGAACTCCATTTCTTTGTCTTCGGGTTGTAGCCTCCATGATGCTGAAGAACGATGGGACCTTTTCCCCCGACCCCGGGCATTGGGGATTTGTCCAAGACTTTCTTTCCGTTGAGGACCACGGTGACCATCTCTCCCTTCATGGTGATTTCCATTTCATTCCATTCGCCGACAGGTTTGTCGGCATTAACCTTTGGAAGGGCACCTTTACGAATGGCAGGATCCTTACTCCCGTGAAATGCCCATAATTGGCCTGACCCGCAAGGCCAGCACCACAGGTTTACTTGCGATTTCCCCGAACCGCGTAGGAATATTCCGGAATCTGCGTTCTTCACCGGTTTGTTTCCGATTACATTGCCCTCCTCATCGAAAAGCTTGGCATTGTAAGTGGGACCTTCGGTGCGCTTGAAGCGCCAATCGAGGCGAAAAATATAGTCATTGAAACTTTTCTCCGTTACAAGGTTCCCCCCTTTAGCTTCATAGTCGATTACACCGTCGATCACCTTCCAGGCATGTTCTCCGGCAGGGGTTTTCCAACCTGCGAGGTCTTTGCCATTAAATAGACTAACAAAGCCCTTCTCCACTTCCTTAGCGAAGAGAACAGGCATGAATGAAAGGGTCGCCAAACAAGCGACAATTAGAACCCGGGGGAGGGGCTTCATTGATTTCCTTTAGTAATTGGTTTTAGCTTAACCCACCTTTGCCAAACCTCGATTGCAGGCTTCGCGGACATGTGATTCGGAATCCGAGGTTCGTGTCTTGTTAAGGGATTCGTAAATGGTTGAGGCTTCCTTTTTCTTGCCTTTTTCGACCAAGGCTTCTGCGAGTTGCAGGCAATATCCCGTAGACTTGATGCGGCCCCATCCTTTTTCCTTTTCAGAGGTATCGAGGAGCAACTTTGAATCCGATGATGAAGATATCCTCATAAGGCCCCACAGGCCCGCTAGACGTATCTCCAAATCTTCGTCCTTGGTTGCGGCGCGGAACACGGTTGCCGACTTTTCGTCACGAAGTACGCCCAGTCCTTGGAGGATGGTGAGTCTGGGAGGTCCCTTTGCCTTTGGATAAGCATCTTGGAAGTGTTTCTTGGTCGAGGGACCGATTGCCTCGAGGGCCTGGGCCGCGTACTCATAGAGGTGCTCTTCCTCATCCGTCAGGAATTTGGCAATGGCTGAACCATGTTCTTGTCCTCCGCAGACTTGAAGTTGACGCAGGACAAAACCTTTGACGGCCTTTGGTCTTTTTTTCAACAATGTGTCGGCCAGAGCTTGGGCAAAAGCCTTGCGATGCTTGGTTTTGTCTGGTCCGCCGACTCGGATAGCCGTTGCGTGGACGGCGTGTCGAGCTTGTACGTCCTGCCCTTTGCCAGGCTCGAGAATCAAGTCAACCAGTTCGTGAACGGTTTCTTCGCCTCCTGCAAGGATTTGCGAAACTGCCTTTTCGCAGGCTTCTTTGTTAATTGAACTCAGTATGCCTCCGCCTGCTGGAGTCGGAAAGGCCTTTATGATTTCTTTAGCGCTCATGTTGAATTTCTCCGGTAAATTAACATTGGTCTCAAACACGCCACGGGGCGCTCATTGGGGGATTGAGGAAGCGATTGGCTTCGTCGTCATTGACGAAGACCTCTCTGTCGGGATCATAGTTGAGCTTTCTCCCTAAGCGGATGGCAAGGTTTGCCAAGTGGAGGATGCAGGCTGCACGATGGGCGGCTTCGGCGTGTCCTCCGGCTTTCTTGCGCTGCTTGACGGCTTCGCCGAAAGAAAGAAGAGGTTCAGGATTTGGCATTGCCTTCACCTTGGCTTGATTTTCGGGTGAGAGATCGTTCATGCTCACGTCTCGCTCTGGCTTGAGGTCGTATTTTGGTCCCCATTCATTACTTTGCATTACGAATCGAAAACCGTCGGCATATTTTAGTTCCACCCATGCCCACATGCCCGTTACTTCAGGATGTGAAGGGGGTGCGAACGGTGTAAT
>CAZWTI010000267.1:0-3831 GCA_964637065.1 uncultured Puniceicoccaceae bacterium | reverse complement strand
GCTCTTGCGGCAAATTCTTGAGGTGCAGGCGCGCGTAAATGCCCGTAGCGAGGAAACCAATTCGTCAAAATTCGTTGATGCCAACATCGATGACATCAAGGATTTTCTTGCTATAGATGCCATCGATAAATTCGGGAGTGTCCCCGCTCTTCGCAAGTTGCTGCTTCATCTAGAAGAAACTCGCCTTGATTATGAGCGCAAATACCTCGCCCTCCATCCGAAGATGGTCGAAAACGTTCGTCAAATCCATGGCGTTAAAAGAATGCTTCAACTTGAAGTCAAGGCTGCCATCGAGGACCTCAAGGACAAGTACCACGACTTGGAATCACAGGAAAAAGAATTTTTGAATGCCATGACAAAGGTGCAGGATGAGTCGGTCAGACTCATCCAAATGGAAACAAAACTTGAGGAAATAAAACGAAACTTGAGAAACCAGCGAGATTCGACCGATGCGGTCAAAAAGCGTTTGCAAGACGTTCTGATCCAGTTGTCTCTCCCAAGTTCGGGAGACGATTCCGGACTTGCGGAAAATGAGAAAAAACGTCTTTCCCAAGAAGGAGACCGAATTATTGCCTCCGTGAGGGTTGGGGACTTCTCTTGGACGAAAACTCCACAAGATGGCATTTGGGTCTCCTCGCCAGGAAATTGGTCTCCTGCAGATCCCGAGGCAGCGAGAGTTATTGGGGATTACATGGCTCCACATTAGTTCTAACTGTCCAGCCTGAGCTCTGATCTTGGGTTTCCAGTTTGCGTGGGTCTGCCGTCTTCGAATTCGAGATTAATTAACAAATGAAGAAAATGTGAAGAATCATTTGAAATCGATGCATTCTTGGTGTATATGAACCTATAGCCTAATTACACCTATGTTAGCCAATTTTGGTTCCTTTCTTCTCATTCTTACCACAGCGGGGATAGGTTTCTGGTTCCTCCCTCAGGTCTGGCACGGTCTATTGTGAGGATTTATTGGTTCTTCCCAGTGCTCCTTGGATTGGTCGTCACTGGTTTTTCTTGCGGTGGCGATATTTCCTCCGAAGGCATTTATCGCGGGAAGTTGGTGATGGTCGATGGGAGCAAAATGGTGGAACTCGAGTTACTGGCGAACAATAAAGCTCTGTTGAGAGGACTTTTTGATTACGTCGTGGAAGGCACTTGGGAAAAGGAGGCGGTTGGAGAGGGTTTCCTCAAGGATGATGTCTGGGCTGCTTTTCAGTTTCCATCTTTTCGCATTATGCTAAAAATGAAAACCGTGGAGGAGGGACTTGTCCTTGCCGACTTGAGCGGTCGCATGAGGGGAAAGACTATCCTTAGATCAATGAAGCTCAAGGAAGCCAGACCTTTGCTTCATAAACGGATTGGGAGGAATTAGTCTATGAACTTATCTTCCTTTAGCTTCTTTTCCGAGGTGTATTCTCTATATATCAGGGCGATGGTAACGATCCCGCCGCCAAGGAGAACCAAGGTTACGGTGAGTTTCAAATAGAGGTCGGCGGAAAAAGGAGTAAACCACAACTGCATCAGAGTCATGAGTGACCACAACGCCACGACGGCAATGGCGATGTAGGATGCAAATTTCATTACTGATCTCTTTCCAAGATTATAACCAAAGCTTCACGTTTGAAAAAAAGCAGCATCCTGCGCTGATCCTTATCCATGGTCACTACACGCCATCCTTCCTTTGCGTTTGCATTCAGGAAGTTTGTCAACTTGAGAGGATCTACCTTGGACTGTCCTAGGAGAAGGGATCCTAACGCTCCCTCTTGGTAAATTACTGCCTTGTATTCTTTCATTCTTCAGTTTGCTCTTGTTTGATGGATTAGACGATGAGTTGCCATATTTTTAATCAACAATAAAAGAACTTCTCAAATTGTGCTATTATAATTTCTGGTCTTTTTCATAATGGGTAATTCATGGCCTGCATCTTTGATGCTGCACTCTTAAAACTAGTGGTAGTGCAAGACCATGGATCTGAAAGTATATTTCTTTAGGCGAATCCAAGTTTGGAGGTGCTTTTAGAGACCTTCCACTTCCCAACCTTTGCGGTATTTCTTTCGGATCAGGGCAGTGGCGTCGTCGTTTCCGGCGAAGGCGAGTTTCTCTGCTTCCCACTTAAGGGTTTCTCCGGGGAAGCGTGTGGCCACGCCACCCAGCAGGACGGTTTCGGAGAGGGGTCCGGAATAGGCGAAGTTTGCCGAAGGCGCCGGGCCAGCGTCGCGGGCGGCGTCGATGAAGCTGTGCCAGTGGTTTTGCCCGTCTACTTGCGGTTTCTTGAAGTCGACAAAGTCCTTCTTGGGGAAAAGCTGCGGATGACCGACGTGGGGAATGAGCATGGTTCCCTTTGTTCCTATGACCACGGAGCCCTGCCCGGGCAGTCTCGCGCCCTCTAGGAGCTTGGTGACCTCGGCGGGCGGACGCGCGCCGCCGTCGTACCAAGTTACGGGAAGGGTCTTGGCTTCGGAGTAGGGGGTATTGGGGAAAATATAGTGAATCTTGGCGTCGAAGCCCCAGTTGTGTTCGTTGGGCTTGGGACCATCGGAACGCAGGGAAATGGGGTAGGTGAGACCGAGAGCCTTGAAGACGGGGTCGTAAATGTGGCAACCCATGTCGCCAAACGTACCCGTGCCATAGTCGAGTCGCTTGCGCCATTGGCCGGGGTGATAATAACCCCTTATGAAGTCGGTGAAGGGCGCGGGACCTATCCAGGCGTCCCAGTCAAAGCCTTGAGGCACGGGATCCTTGCGGTTCGGCTTCGGGTTGGAGTCTCCCCACCGCTTGTTGCTGAAGGAGTGGGCCTCCTTCACCTTGCCGATGACCCCGTCGTGAACCAGCTTCTCGGCGGTTCGGTACTGGACGGTGGAGTGAATCTGGATGCCCATCTGGGAGTGAAGTCCCTTTTCCTTGGCGTACTCGGCGAGGGCGCGTGACTCAAACACGTCGTGCGTGAGGGGCTTTTGGCAGTAAACGTGCAGACCCATGCTCATGGACGACATCGCCATCGGGGCATGCATGTGGTCGGGCACGGAAACGTTTGCGGTGTCGAGGTTCTTTCCCTCCTTTTCCAGCATCTCTCGCCAGTCGGCGTATACCTTGGCATTGCGAAATCGCTGCTGAATCTGCCTGCGGCGACCAGGATCGATTTCCGTGATTGCCGCGACCGTGACTTTCGGGTGGGAGGAAATGGAACTTAGGTCAGCTCCAGCCATGCCGCCCCCGCCGAAGCTTGCATGCCGTACGGTCTCGCTGGGCGGCTTTTTCGCCTAGGAAGTCTTAGCCACGAAGGGAAAGGCGACACCTGCTGCACCCTGCCCGAGAAAGGTTCGTCGAGATTGTGAAGAATTCATCCCCTCATCCTCTTGGGAGATTCTGCTTCAGGCAAGAGGAGATTGAAGTGATTCGTCATTTTCTCGAACTTTCTCCATTCTTGGCATTTAGGCTCTGGTTCTCCTGGCTCATTAAGATTCGTTCTCGTTAACCGTCAAATCCGCAGGAGGACGTTGACACCTTCGGAGTGTCTGTGAAAATGATTCCATGAAAGCCCTTCTTCGGTTTTTCCCCATACTGGTTCTGTTGTCGACCTCTTCATGGGCTTCACTCCCCATCGTAAAGGTCGAGGGGCAGCCCTTGGGGGCGAACGTGATGCGCTTGATCCGAGCTTTGGATCTTCTAGGCGCGCCTTTGCCTGAGGGAGAGGTGGCGAAACTTGAGGTTGCTGCAGGGGCTAGGAATGCGGAGGCCATTCAAAAGCTTCTTGATCCGCACGTTCTTGTTTTGGTTTCTCTGAATCCGGAGGTGCGAGTGAAGGTTCGTCGCGGACCCGGCAAGGCTGTGCTGCGG
>CAZWTI010000266.1:0-5491 GCA_964637065.1 uncultured Puniceicoccaceae bacterium | reverse complement strand
TCGAGGTGGAGGTTACGAAATCCTCCTCTGACGCCGATTACAACGAGTTGATCGAGGTGAAGGCCACCTCGGTCGACGGGACCGAGACCTCCGTGCGCGGCACCTTGTT
The DNA here is from genome assembly GCA_964637065.1 of uncultured Puniceicoccaceae bacterium. Lineage (GTDB taxonomy): Bacteria > Verrucomicrobiota > Verrucomicrobiia > Opitutales > Seribacteraceae. Next base: position 5,382 of record CAZWTI010000266.1, on the reverse strand, counting down.
GGGCAAGGCGAACGACCCGCGCATCGTGGAGGTGGACGGTACTGCCATAGAGGCTCACCCCACGGATATTCTACTCGTGATTCGCAATGTGGACAAGCCCGGCATCGTGGGGAAGCTCGGCACGACGCTCGGCCAACACGAGGTGAACATCGCCAACATGTCCCTGAGTCGGGCGGAGGGCGGCGGACAACTCGCTCTTACCATTTGTGAACTTGACAATCAACCGCCTGCCGAGGCCTTGGCCGCTCTGGAGGCCGATCCCGACATCCGTGAAGCACGTATCGCCCGCTTGGGCGGATGAACGGAGAAACCTCCTTCCCAACAAGATCTGAAACCATCGTCACCATGCTTTCCGTAGAGACCATCGCAGTCCTGCTTATCGGTTACCTGTTGGGATCGATTCCTTTTGCGGTGATCGTGGCGAAGAGGGCGGGTGTGGACATTTTCTCGGTGGGCAGCGGCAATCCCGGAGCCACGAACGTTTTGCGGGAGGTGGGGAAACAGGCGGGCTATTGCGTCTTCGTCCTGGATTTCCTCAAGGGATTGGTGGCCACGACATGGTTCTACTTCCCGGTTTTCGTCTTCTCGGAGGATCCAATGCTTGGGTTTTGGGGGTTGCCGGCGGCGGTGCTCGGTCACACGTTTCCCGTCTTTTCTCGCTTTCGGGGTGGCAAGGGCGTGGCCAGCACGATGGGCGGTTTGCTTGGGGTCATGCCGGGGACGCTAATCATTGGTTTGGTCGTTTGGTTTATCCTTTTTTACGCTACGCGGTACGTGGCTGTGGCCTCGATCGGTTTTGGGGTCAGTCTGCCCGTGTGCGCCTTGGTCATCACCATTGTGGGCGGCGAGGATTCCCATTGGGGGAAAGTTGTGTTGGCGCTTTTGGTGATGGGCTGGATCATTTGGCGGCATCGTTCCAACATTACCCGTCTCCGCGAGGGTACTGAGAGTCAGTTCGACCGCAGGAATTCGAGCAAATCGAACACAAGAACCATTTTTCGACCCTGACGTGAACGAGAAGGAAGAAATACGCATAGGCATCCTCGGGTTCGGCACCGTGGGGCAGGGAACTTGGAAGCACCTCACTGAAAACTCCTCCTCATTGGAGCGCATCTTGGGCGTTCGTTTGGAGCCTGTGCGAGCCTCGGTTCTCGACTTGAGCAAGGAACGAGGGGTAGCCATCTCCCCGGATAAGCTAACCACGGATTCTCAATCCATTGTGGATGATTCGAGCATTGACGTGGTCTGCGAGTTGATCGGGGGCGTGGACGAAGCCCGTGAGCTCACGTTGCGGGCCTTCGCAAACGGCAAGCACGTGGTGACGGCCAACAAGGCTCTCATCTGCGAGCATGGGGAGGAACTTTTTGCGGCGGCTGAGAAGGCCGAGGTTCGGTATGCATTCGAGGCTAGCGTTGCAGGTGGCATACCCATCATAAAGGTTCTGCGCGAAAGTCTCGTTGCGAACGAGTTTCCACTTATCTACGGAATACTCAACGGGACTTCCAACTATATCCTCACCCGTATGGAGCGTGAAGGTCTGGACTTCGAGGAAGTGCTTTCCGATGCGCGGGAGCTCGGATATGTGGAGGCCGATGAAAGCTTGGACCTCGACGGCATAGACGCCGCCCACAAAGCCGCCATTCTAGCCTATCTCGCTCATGGCTTGTGGTTTCCAATCGAGGAGATGTCGATAGAGGGGATTCGCCGCATTTCAACCAGTGATTTAGAAGCTGCCCAAGAATTAGACTGCAAAATAAAACTCATTGCGGTGATTCGACGGAACTTCGAGAACGATCACGTATCCGCAGGCGTCTATCCTGCTCTTGTCCCGATGCGAGAAGTCATCGCCCGGACCAATGGCGTGTACAATGGGGTCAGCGTCACGGGCACGGTGGCGGGTACTACGGTTCTTACCGGGCGGGGAGCGGGGCAGGACCCGACGGCTAGTTCCGTCGTCGGCGACGTTGTGGACATCGTCAAGAGCATTACGGGCTCGACGCCCGCACCCAAGCTTTTGCATGTCACGCCTGACGAGTGCGCACCTGCCGCCGCTCGTGAGGTGACGGGATCCTTTTACCTGCGTCTAACGGTGGACGATCGGCCGGGCCAGCTTGCCCGGGTTGCTGAAACTCTTTCGGATGAGGAGGTGAGCATTGCTACCGTTTCGCAGACGCTTATGGAAGGCCGCACTGCCGCTTCCCTCATCCTCACTACGCATGAAACGAACGAACATTCCATAGGCATTGCTTTGGAAAAGCTGGAAAATTTGCCTGGAGTCCTTGAAGCTCCGGTTCTCTTTCGAATGTTCGATCCCAACGGTAAAGACCTGCTCAAGTGACTCTCATCGTACAGAAATACGGCGGAACCTCTGTGGCTGACGTCGGTTGCATCAAACGTGTGGCTCGTCGCGTAAAGCGCGCTTGGAGTCAGGACAACAAGGTCGTGGTGGTGGTTTCCGCTCGGTCGGGCGTAACCAATGATTTGATTGCTCGAGCAAATGCAATTCGCAAGCAACCTGATGATCGAGAAATGGATATGCTCATGGCTTGCGGTGAACAGGAGACGATAGCCTTGCTCGCGATGTCCTTGCACGCCCTTAAGGTTCCCGCCGTTTCCTATACCGGATGGCAGGCAGGCATCCTTACCGACGGAAACCATTCTCGCGCCCGCATTCGCGATGTTACCGGGGGTAGGATTCGCAAGGATTTGCGGAAGAACAAAGTCGTCGTCGTAGCCGGTTTCCAAGGTTTGGACGAAGAAGGCGATCTAACCACTTTCGGGCGTGGTGGGTCCGACTTAAGCGCCATTGCCATGGCAGGTGCCCTGAAGGCCAAAACCTGTCAGATTTTTACCGACGTCGAAGGGGTATTCACCGCGGATCCGCGCATTGTTCCGGATGCTCGCAAGATTCCCGCCATCAGCTATGAGGAAATGCTTGAACTAGCCAGCAGTGGCTCCAAGGTCATGCAGACGCGTGCAGTCGAGTTCGCCCAAAAACACAACGTCTCGTTCGAAGTTCGGTCCACCTTTACCACAAAGCCGGGAACTACTGTGAAAAAGAAAGTCAAATCCCTTGAGGACATGCTCGTTAGTGGCGTGGCCATCGACAATAACCAAGTCCGCGTCAGCGTTACCGAGTTGCCGGATCGCCCCGGAGCCGCTGCCGGAGTCTTTAAGGTGATGGCCGATACGGGCGTGGTCGTGGACATGATTGTTCAGAACGTCGCCCGCCATGGTAAGGCCAACCTCACATTCACCGTGCCTTCGGAGGATGCCTTTCGCGCCGAGAAGGCCTTGAAGGAACATTTTTCTCTGGGGGGGGGAGGCAAGCTTGGACGAAGTACCAAGATAGCCAAGGTCTCCGTGGTCGGGGTTGGTATGCGCTCTCATTCCGGGGTGGCTTCCAAATTCTTTGAGGCCTTGGCGGAGGCAGGCATAAACATGCTCATGATTAGCACGTCCGAGATTAAAATTTCCGTCGCGGTTAATCCTGAAAAAGGCGAAGAGGCCACTCGCATGGCGCATACCGCCTTTGGTCTTGGCAAGTAGCATTCCTTTAACCACATGCGGTTCGTCAGTACGCGGGGAAAAGCTCCGCCGGTAACTTTTTCCGAGGCCGTCGCCGAAGGTTTGGCTCCGGACGGCGGGCTCTATTTGCCGGATGAACTACCTGAACTGAGTGCTTATTTGGCGGCTTGGGATGACCTTTCTTATCCCGAATTGAGTCTCGCCTTTTTTCGTCTCTTTGCCGATGACGTTGAGGACTCGGTGCTTGGTCGGATCATCGCCACCTCACATGAATGCTTTACTCATCCCGAGATAGCTCCCATACGCCGTCTTGATCCGAAACTTGCGGTTCTAGAGTTGTTTCACGGGCCAACCCTTGCATTCAAGGATTTTGCTCTCCAGATTCTTGGAAATTTCTATGAGGAGCAGATTCACCGGACAGGCCGTTCGATCTCCGTCCTAGGAGCCACCTCGGGTGATACAGGGGCTGCAGCCATAGCTGGTCTTCTGGGAAAAGAGGGTGTAAACGTCTTTATTCTCTATCCCGATGGTCGGGTCTCGCCTTTACAGGAACGCCAAATGACCTGCACGGGAGCTGCCAATGTTTTTCCTTTGGCAATTGATGGGACCTTCGACGATGCTCAAACCGCTCTCAAGGAGGTCTTCAATGACCATCCCTTCAAGGAGAGGGTTGGTCTTTCCGCCGTCAATTCCATCAACCTCGCCCGTATCCTCGCGCAGAGCGTCTATTACCTGAGCGCTTGGTTTCGCCTCCCTCCGGAAAGTAGAGAGGAAACGGTGTTCGTCGTTCCCACAGGCAATTTTGGCAATGTGTTTGCCGGTTGGCTGCTCGCCAAGATGGGAGTTCCTATTAGCGAATTTCGCGTTGCTACCAATCAAAACGACATTCTCCATCGCCTTTTCAGGACTGGTGAGTACCTCCTCGGTCCCGTCGCTCCCAGTTATGCCCCTTCCATGGATATTCAAGTTGCCTCCAACTTCGAGCGATTCCTCTACTACTTCGTGGATTGTGACTCTCAAAAGGTTCGGGAAGTCATGGCCGCCTTCCGAGAAAACGGCAGCTATACATTTGATTCCTTCGCTGACCACGGGTTCAGTAGTTCGCGTGTCGCCGATCCCGAAATCCCCGAAATCATTCGAAAAATTTCGACGGAGTACAATTATCTTGTCGATCCCCATACCGCTTGTGCTTTCAAGAATCTTGACCCGGATCGTCACCATCTTGTTCTTGGCACTGCCCATCCTGCCAAGTTTCCCCGTGTCTTTAGGGAGGCGAACCTTCCCGAACCCAGCGCACCCGCTCTAGAGTTACTCAAGGAACGGGAGATTGTTAAGTATGCTCTCGAACCTACCAAGGAGGCTATTCAAGCCTTCATTCTTGAAAAGGTAGGGTAAGTTGCCAGATGTCCGGCAGGTCCGTCCTAATACGAACGGGAGGTTTGGGTGACTTTGTCCTTTCTTTGCCATTGCTTTGCGTTCTCGCTGAAAGCTTTACGGAGGTTGTATTAGTTACGCGATCGCGTTATTTTCAATTGGTCGGGAGACTTTTGCGGTCCCCAAAGGTGGTGGATGCGGATCTCTTTGAGGCAAAAGACTGTGCATTTCTCAAGGGGTCAACGGTCTTCACTTTCTGGACGGACGATGACTTCTTGAACGAGCTAAGAGAGGTTGGAGTAAGTGAAGTGAGGGTTTTGAACTCCCGCCCAAACCAATCTCCCCACTTTACGGAGCAGATGTTTCGAAATGCAAAAATGCCAACTCCAAAGGATTTGTTTAAAAAGCCTTGGTTGGGTGAGTTGCCTTTGACAGGCAAGGATCTTTTGCTTCATCCCGGAAGTGGTTCTTCCTCCAAGA
>CAZWTI010000265.1:0-4689 GCA_964637065.1 uncultured Puniceicoccaceae bacterium | reverse complement strand
TGAAGCGTCCCTTGGCTCGCACGACTTGGTAGGGCGTGACGAGGTCGAGTTCGCGTCGCGGGGTGGCGTCGCTCTCGAAACCGCCGAAGTAGAGTAGCGTGACCACGGAGGTGGAGCAGATGTACTCAGTCCCGAAGTCCTCGATTTCCTCGGGTTTCAAATCCTCGTTCCAGAGGGCGAACATGCCCGTGAAGTCGTAGCCGAAGAAATGCCCCGATTTTTTCTTGCAGTGGAGAATGCCTTCCCTGATGCGGGTGCTGTCGATGCGGTCCCACTTGTCTAGTCGGTATGCGTCCCAGTTGTGGGTGCGGAGGGAGTCGACGTCCTCGTCCAAGTTCACGCCCTTGACGCTCTGGCTGGTGAAGAGAGCCTTCCTTCCGGGTTTCTCTGGGTCTTCCACCACGATGGCGAGGTGTCCGTACTTAAGGAGGCGGTACCCGAGGACGGTCAGCTTTCCCTCGCTCAGCAGTTCTCGACGGGCGCTCCACTTTTCCTTGCGAAAGGCGATCACGTCGCCGATCTGCACTTGGCTTGCGAAGTCGGTCCAGGCTTCGTCGGTCATTTCCTGTTGCTTCGAGAGGACGCCCGAGACGCCGAGGGAGGTTGTCGCGATGAAGCCCACAAGGCCGAGCCCAAATGCCTTTCGCCACCGATCGGGCCTGTGCGGAGACCTAGTTCTTCCCCATAGTATCCATGCGGAGACCACGGCAAGGGCGAGGGACCCGAGGGTGAGGTAGTCGATCCAGGGGTTCGATGACTCGCCTTCATAGGACATGGCTTTGTGGAATTCCCCGACGTCGTGGGGAGCGGCCTGCACGGAGGGACCGTCGTCGGGAACGCTCTCCAGCCAAGCGAGAGACGCCCATCCCTCGGTGTCACTAAGCCAGAGGAGATGAACCACCTCGTATCCGACGATTAGCCCGACGATTATTACTAGCGTCCTGAGGATTATTTTCACTGACAGTACGATTTCACCTTTTGCGGTGAACTTCGTCTTGGCGAGAAGAAAAGGCTTTTCGTTTTTCCCATGTGGGGCGAGAGTGGACGTCAACAATGAGAAAAATCGATTGTCACGTCCACTTGGTTGGGGACGGTTCGGGAGGCAGCGGGTGTTGGATTCGGACGCCGAATGTGGCGCGGGCCATAGCGGCCCGATTTATGCTTCGATCCGCCGGCTTGCCGGCTTCCGTTCTACGTGGCGGACTGGACGAGGCTTATGCGGAAAAGCTGCTTGAGCTTGTCCGGGAATCCTCGCTTGACGCCGTGGTCCTGCTCGCGATGGACCTGCCGCGTTGCGAAGATAGTGAAGTCCTTGAGAAAAAGGCGAGTTTCTACGTCCCAAACGAACGGGTTCTGGAGCTTGGGGAGAAGCACCCGGAGTTAATTCCCGCCTGCTCGATTCATCCCGGCAGGCCCGATGCGATGGAGGAGCTGGAGAAGTGCGTCGCGGGTGGGGCGAAGGTTATGAAACTCCTGCCCAACTGTCATAACGCCAATTGTTCCGATCCGGCCTTTCGTCCCTTCTGGGAGAGAATGGCGAGGGCGGGTATGGTCTTTCTCGCCCATACCGGCGGCGAGTACACCGTGCCCGTTCTGAACAAGAAGTACGCCGACCCGAGGGTGTTGCGGCTTCCGGTCGAGTGCGGGGTGGTGACGATCGCCGCCCATGCGGCCGGACGGAGCGGGTTGATCGACCCCGACTACACGGGCGAGCTGATCAGGATGTTCGGGGATTACCCCAACCTTTTTGCCGACAACAGCGCCTTGGCCACCCCGAATCGGTGGCGAACGATCAAGAAACTGCTTCCGCCAGAGGTTTGCTCGCGGGTGCTGCACGGGAGCGACTTTCCCGTTTCCTCGGGCGGTTTAGGCCCTTGGTTGGGGCGTCGCATAAGCTGGAGTGACTTGAGGACAGCCGGGCGTGAACCCAACATACTGGAGAGGGATGCCCGACTGAAGGCGGCAATGGGTTTTCCCGAGGAAACCTTTACTAGACTCGACGAGTTGTTGCCGGGGTAGGGGAGGGCGATGCCCGGAGCAGGGTTTCAGTGCCCGCTGCATCCGCAAGCCGAATCCTCTTCCATAGGGTGCCCGTGCTCGATTTCGAGTGGGGTGGCGTCGCGAACCTCGCGAACGGTTATGGCGCAGGAGATAGCACTCCCGGCCATCGGATGGTTGCGGTCGAGGGTGACGTGGGTATCGGTCACTTCCTGCACACGTATGGATTCGGGATGGCCGTCGGGGCCGGGCACCTCGAACTGGCTTCCCTCGATGAAGTTCATGTCCTTGGAAAACTTTGAACGCTCGATTTTCTCGACGAGTTCCTCGTGTCGTTCGCCGAAGGCCTCTGCCGGAGAAAGGTTGAGTGCAATCTCGTCGCCCGCTTCCTTGTTCACCAAGGCTTCCTCGATGGCCGGCATCATGTGGTCGTGACCAAAGAGGAATCCGGTTTGACTGGTCTCGATGTTTTCCTCGTGGGAATCGCCGGACTCGTCGTCCATGAGGTAGTCGATGAACACGATTTTGTCTTTCTCGATCTTCATGCTTCCATTCTGAAGCGAACGGAGCCGGGGGCAATAGCGAAAGGCTTGCTCAAGTCAACATCTTGCCGAAGGCGCGTGGAAGAGCGGATTCGGAGAAGAAATGATGGGATTTCCCTTCGTGGCTGAAGTTTATCTCGATGGAGGAGGCGTGCAGGCAGAGGCGATCGACCTTGGTGGCTCTGGCGATTCGGCGGTTGAGGGAGACGTCTCCGTAGACGCGGTCGCCTACGATGGGGAAGCCTCGGGCGGCGGACTGGACCCGCAATTGATGCGTGCGTCCCGTGGAGGGCTCGAGGCGCAGGAGGGACAATCCGAGTCTGCCGACGCGTCGACGCTCGAAACTGGCTTTTGTAAAGGCTTCCGTCTCGTTCCCAGTCCTGACGCGAAGCTTGCCGGCTTCACGGGTTTCTGTGAGACGATCCTTCCAGATGCCGTCTTTCGCCTTCGCCTTTTCCCTGACGATGGCGTAGTAGGTTTTGCTAGTCTCTCGCTTTGCGAAGAGACTACGGACGACCTTGGCCAATTCCAAAGACCGGCAGGCGAGGAGGACGCCGGAAGTGGGGGAGTCCAGTCGATGGACGAGATACAGGTTTCGGGTTTTGCCCGTTTCGTCCTGCCAGGAGTAGCATTCGCTAGAGGAATCGTAATCCGCGCGAAGCAGTGCGTGCGCCTTTGTCCCGCCTTTGCGGTTTGGGTGCGTGAGTACGCCCGATGGTTTTTCAAGGGCGACGATTCCAGTTGGGTGGACGTCAAGCACCTTGGCCTCGCGGTCGAGCGGAAGATGCTCGGAGGAGACTTGGTTCACCGGTATAGGAAATTGATGGTCACCTCGTCGGATCCGCCGAAGTCCTCGATCATCTTCGCCGACCATTTCCCAAATGGCACGCGGGACACGATGGCCTGCCGACAGATTTCAGCCGGTATCGAATCGCCGTGCGGGTCCAGACGCTGCAGGTTCTTGATGCGTCCGTCGGCGTTGAGGACGAAACGCAGAGTAATCTTTGGAGGAAGCCTGTCGCGACGCAGGAACCCGCGGGAACCATGAGCCAACTGCGACCATTGGTCCTCGATGGCCTGAAGCATTTCCTGGACGTAGGCGCCGTATGGATGGAGTCGACATTCAATGGCCAGTTTGCCGACGCGTGGGGCGACCGTGACGGTTTTCATGAGCGGTCCGCGAATAAGGTCTGCCCCTAGGCGAGGGCGAGGGCGGGGCTTGGATGCGGATGGTGAGGGGTTTGCGCTTGGCTTGGAAGGTTCGAGGCTGGTTTGAGCGGGCGTTTTCGTCAGGATAATCGGACGTTTTTGTTCGGAATCGACTTCCTTGGCCTCGACTTTCTTTACGTCCGTACCCTTCTGGTCCTTGCCTTCCACCAGATCGATCGGAGCCTCGGGAGGATCGGCGGTTTTCTCATCCTTGTCCACGGGGGAGCCGCGTTCAAACTCCTTGGCCAGTTCGGAATCCGCAGGAATTTCGGGAACAGGTTCGGCGGATTCGCCGGGAACGCCGTCGGGGACTATCTTGACAGATGGGTGTTCCTCACCTTCCACCTTTGGCGCCTCGGGAAGATTTTCGGGAGCGGATTCCTTCGGTTGAGCGCTTTGCTGATCGCGAAAGGAGAAGTTGTCGGTCTCGTCGGGAGGGTTTTCGGGGGCGTCGGGGTTGGCCTCGACGAAGCGAGGTTCATAGGCGCGGGGAAGAACGCTTGCTTCCCAAGTCATTGTAACCTGCTTCATCGTTTGATCCGATGGAGCGAGCCTCGCCTTGTCAGGGAGAATTTGGGCGAGAAGTTCCGGAGCGAGCAAACAGGTCGCCGAGGCGGCGGCGAGGCCGGCGCAAAAGGAGAGGGGGTCTCCCGAGCGTGGCGCGATGGGCCGCTTTTGGGATTTGCTCACGAAGACCGAACCTACGCTGGAAGGTTCGCCGTGGCAATTGCCTTTGTGCTTCGCTTCAGACTTTCTCTGATTCTACTGTAAAAGTTTGACAAAAGAGTTGCGGGATTCTTCAGGGATATCTCTAGTATTCATTATGTACCACTTAAGTTCTTTTTCCAGCACATTTCTTGCCTTTGTCGGGCGGTCGGGTCCTGAGGAGGTTTTTTTTACTGTATTGCCGGTGCTCCTTCTAGGTCTTTTGGCAATGTTT
>CAZWTI010000264.1:0-3408 GCA_964637065.1 uncultured Puniceicoccaceae bacterium | reverse complement strand
TGCCGGATGCTCCTCCGCCCCCACCGACTCCCCCGGCTGTCGACAACTTGCTGCCACCACTTGATCCAACGAATTCGCCACCTCCACCAGCTCCAACAGACGATGCCTTGCCGAGCTTCCCTCCGCTTGACACTGGTGGCCCAACTACCATACCCGAGTTGCTGGAAACATCACCAGTGACACCACCATCACCTAATCCAGTAGAAGATAACGGGCTTCCTAGCACCCCTCCACTTGATGCAACTGTCGTCCCTCCGCCACCGCCGCCCTTATCCGTTACCGAAGAAACGCCGAGTCTCCCTCCGCTTGATGGAGAAGTTACGCCGCCATTTCCCGCTGGAGGCGAAAGCATACCTAGTTTCCCCCCTCTCGATTCTGGGACGCCACCGACTCCCTTCGATCCATTTTCTGGCACCTCGATTGATACCACTGTTCCGCCAACCAACACGGAACCTTCCGGTCAACCCGCTGCCCCCCCCGATCCTTCAGGTGATGATGCACCCGCATTTCCACCATTTGTTTCTGTTGCCCCGCCCCCGCCTCCTTTGCCGTCTGGTTCGGGAGGAGCCCTTGAAGTCCCGCCGCCGTCTCCCCCACTGCCTGTGCCAGGTGATTCAAACTTGCCGCCGATTGATTCCTCTGGGGGAGAACCCGGTGATCTGCCTCCTCTTCCTGGAGTTGCACCATAGGAAGCCGACAGTCTCCCGCCCCTTCCTCCCCTCCCGTAAGGGTTGCAGCTCATCTACATCGGCCAGTTTAAAGGGAAAAATTGTAATTTTCCTTGTCTGGGGCTTGAAAAAGCACCCTCTACATTTATTGCACTTTATTAAATCTTAGGTGATATTGTGGACCAATCAAATGATTCAATTGACCTCGAAAGCGCTTCGTCAGCAGACAAATCCAATGAGGATGGCGATCGACGGACCTTTCTTGTCAAGACTACCGTATGTGCTTCCGCCGTTTGCGCCGTGTTTCCCCTTGCTTCGGGGATTCCAGCTATCTTGGATCCGGTAAAAGAAGGCGAAGGGGATTCGGAAGGGGATGTTCCTTGGTCGAAGGTTACTTCACTCGCGGCATTATCCGAGGATGGAATACCCGCCCGCTTTAGTATTTTTCGTGAAAAGGTTACTGATGCCTGGACGACCTTGGAAAATGTCCCAGTCGGTGCCGTCTACCTCATCCGCAATGGTGGTGAGATCAAAGCATTCAACCTCAAATGCCCTCATCTTGGTTGTGCGATCGACTATCGTGGGAAGAAGGGAGACTTCTTCTGCCCATGTCATAACAGCTCATTTGATTTGGCTGGTGCCGTTTCCGATCCCGACAGTCCAAGCCCTCGTGGAATGGATGAACTTGAAACAAAGATTGAGGAAGATTTCGTCTGGGTGCAATTTCGGCAATTTCGTCCGAACTTGAAAGAACGGGTTCCCTTGGCATGAAGCGCATTCTCGATTGGCTGGATGACAGGTCCGGCTTTCGGGCTCTTGCGAAGGAAGCCCTCTATGAAAAGGTTCCCGGTGGAGCAAGGTGGCGATATGTATGGGGCAGTTGCCTGACCTTCGCATTTTTTGCTCAGGTCGTTACCGGGACAATTCTCTGGATGTTCTACAGCCCGAGTGTCCAGACGGCCTGGGAAAGCGTTTATTTCATTCAGTATCATGCTTGGGGCGGTTGGTTCCTTCGCGGGATTCACCACTACATGGCCCAGGCGATGATCGTGTTGTTGGTCTTCCATCTTATGCAGGTTGTCATTGACGGAGCCTACAAGGCTCCCCGAGAGCTCAATTTCTGGTTCGGGCTTGGTTTGATGGGGGTTACTTTGGCACTTTCTCTCACAGGCTATCTCCTGCCTTGGGATCAAAAGGGTTTCTGGGCAACAACCGTTGCAACCAATCTAATGGCTGAGGTGCCATTCGTGGGAACCTTTCTTCAACAGTTGGTTGTCGGAGGCGTCGAGTACGGACACCATACCCTTACCCGCTTCTTTGCTCTTCATGCCGGAGTTCTTCCAGGCTTGATGGTTGCCTTGGTCATTGGCCACATTTATCTTTTTCGAAGGCACGGCCTTCACGCGAAGGAACCTCGTCCCAGACGTGATTCTTATTTCTGGCCTGACCAAGTGCTTAAAGATGCGGTCGCCTGCCTTGCCGTCATGCTGGCGGTCGTATTTCTCACTTTGTATTTCCGCGGTGCGCCTCTTGGCCCTCCCGCTGATCCGGCTAACGAGTTTCCCGCTCGTCCCGAGTGGTATTTCCTCTTCCTCTTTCAGTTCCTCAAGTACGTTCCGGCTTTCTGGGGAGCAGTTTTCATTCCCGGCTTTCTCGTGCTTGTTTTGTGCCTGCAACCTTTTCTCGGCAAATCTGAGCGGGGTCATCGTTTCAACGTGGGATTTCTATGGTGCGTGCTTTTGGGAGCCGCCGCCATGACTTTTTTGGCGTTCTCAGAAGATCGTGAGAACGAGAAGCATTTGGCGGCCGTGGCGGAAGCCGATTGGCAGGCTGAACGTGTGCGAGAGCTAGCCAAGAAGGATGGCATACCTCCTACGGGTGCCGTCACTCTTCTGAGGAATGATCACGTAAATCAGGCTCGCCGTCTATTTTCCGCCAATTGTGCAAATTGCCATCGTTACAATGGTCACGACGGACGAGGTTTTCCAGTGGACGGGAACCAGTCTGCTCCCGATCTGGCTGGTGTTGCGAGTGTAAACTGGTTAAAGAAATTACTCGATTACGACCATTACGTTTCCAAGGAATACTTCGGTGGGACGACTTTCAAAAATGGGAAAATGGCGACCAAAGTGCTGAAGCAGTTTACTGAGGAAGACAAAGCTCTAGTTCCCAAGGTGGCGGCGCTGCTTTCCGACTTGGCGAACCTCCCTTACCAAAACAAATTGTCCGAAGAGGAGCGAGAGGAAGGATTCAATTTGTTTTTCGATGACTTGGCCTGCATAGATTGTCACGACATCGAGGATGAGAACGAAGGAACAGCCCCTGACCTCACGGGTTATGCAACCCGGGAATGGTTGATCGACATCATTTCGGATCCCGCCCACGAACGCTTCTATGGGAAGGATAACGATCGCATGCCTTCATTTGGACGTGATGAGAAGCTTGCTTCTGATGAGATCGCGATTCTTGCAGATTGGCTTCGATCCAAGCCTTCGGAGATTTCAATTAAGAAATAAACGGAAATGCCCCTTGGCCTTGAACTCTCGCTTAAATTCGTTTTGTTAGTTGGTTTAGTTTTCCATTTTTTGACTTAAGTTTTTCATGCGGATTCACGTTTCAAAGGACGGAAAGAGATTCGGGCCTTTTACGGCAGATGAAATAAAGGCACATCTTTCCGCTGGTCATTTTTCGGAATCGGATCATGCCATGCCCGAAGGTGGTTCCGAGTGGCAAGGAATCC
>CAZWTI010000263.1:0-5860 GCA_964637065.1 uncultured Puniceicoccaceae bacterium | reverse complement strand
AAGCGAGCTTTGGAAGCTCGAGACGCCCGAGCCCATTCGCGCCTTTGCCGTGGGGCGCGACAAGCCCCTGCAGGCCATCGCCCCGAACGATTCGGATTCCGTCAAGCAAACCAAGCGCGCGGCCAACCTTAAAAGCCGGGTGGTAATCACCGCTGGCAATACTCCGGACATGGCGTTGTGGGCTTTTTCCTCTGAAACAGCGCCGGAACCGGCCAAGCCCATCCGAATCCTCAAGGGCCACACCAAGAAAATTAACGGCATGGTGACGGGCTCGCTGGGCGGAGGCACTGTGCTGATGTCCGGCAGTGACGACGGGAATATTGGGTATTGGCTGCTTACCAACGGGCAACTCTACAAGTCCAGCAACAAGGGCATGAACCCCGCCGGCGCGCCGGTCACGGCTCTGGCCGTATTCCCCAAAATCGACGGGCAGCCATTCCGGCTGGTTTCCGGCGGTGGCGATGGCTCGGTGAAAATCTGGAATGCCGCCGGGCAGGTCCAGTCCACGGTCATGGGTGGCGTGCGCGAAAGCCGGATGATGGAAGCTAACTGGCGGTATGTGTTCGATGCCAAGCACATTGTGCTGAACACGAAAAGAGATCTGGAAAAAATTGAGAAAGCCATCAAGCCCACTGAGGACGCCATAAAATCAAATCAGGCCAAGCTGGCCAGCTACACCAAGACCGCGGCCGAAGACAAGCCCAAGGTGGGAAAAATACGCAGCGACCAGGCAGCTGCGCAACAAAAGCTGAACGCCGCGCAAGTCGCCCATAAGGCCGCGGTAGCCAAGGAAAAGCAGGCTTCAGCGGAGTCGGAAAAAGATAATTCCAATCAAGCCCTGGCCAAGGCCGCCATGGAATCCACTCAAGCCAGAAACGCCACTCAGAAAGCCTTGGGCATTGCCCAGGGCGCTCTGAATAAAACCCGTGACAAGGCGGCACAGGACCAGATCAGGAAATACGTATATACCACCGAGCACATGGCGTTTCACCAGCGCGAACTGGTCAAGTTTCGCGCGCAACTGGTTTACGTTAAACAGGAACACGTCCGCCTGGAAAAAGAAGTAGCAGCCACAGAAGCAGCGTATCAGAAAACCCAGGCGGCCTTGGCAGATGCGCCCAAGGCTTTGGCCAGCGCCGGTAAGCCCATTCGTGGCCTGGCGATTTCCGCAGACGGAAGCATGCTGTCTCACGCGGGCGACGATGGGACGATTCATGTGAGTGTCATCAAGGGTGGGATCATGCCATTGGAGACCAACACCGGGCACAAGACCCCGGTCACGGCCCTGACCTTTGTCGGGCCTCGCCGGCTGGCGGCGTTTTCCAGCGACAACCGCGGCGCGATTTGGCGAGCCTGGCCGCGATGGACCATTGCGCGCGCCTTGGGCGCGCCGGATGATCCGCGTCACTTTCCAGGCCGCGTGATGGCACTGGATTTCAGCCCCGATGGCAAGACGCTGGTGACGGCCTGTGGAGTGGCAACCCAGGGAGGTGAACTGAAATTCTGGAGCGTGGCCGATGGCCGATTGATCCGCACCATCAACAAGGCGCATGAGGACTTAATTTCTGACGTGAAGTATTCCCACAACGGCCGGTTCGTGGCCTCGTGTGGCGGGGACAGTTTCTCCCGTGTTTTTGAAGTATCTTCCGGAACGGAACTGGATCGGTTCCAGACTCAGAAACCACGCACCAACATAAGTTGGCGGGGTGATGATAGGATTCTCAACACCGCCGGTCAAAGCGGCCACCTTCGTTTTTACAAGGCACCGGGCGACAGTAATTTGCAACTGTGGAAGGCAAGAGGAGCCTCCCAAAACTCCCCGGGACCATCCTCCGGAATGTCCAGCCGTAACACGAATTCCCGGGAAATTGCCCGGGCTACCTTTGTGGGTCAGTCACGGGCAATGGTCAGTGTTTCCCTGGATCCTCCCGGCAAGCCTCACTTTTGGGAACCGGGGCCCAACGGTGGCCGTAATGTTTATTACGAGGGCATGGTGCGCGGGCAGCGGGAACGCATCCAATTCACCCAGCCATGGTACGCGATGGATGTGAAGCCCAACGCGGCCAACTCTCCCAACCCCACCGTCGCAGCCGGGGGACAGGAGGGAGTCCTCTATGTCTGGAGCACAACCCAGCCCTGCCGTCGTTTTACCCTGCCATCATGGCCAGCCCAGAAAACCGCTCAAGCCACCACCTCAACAGGACCATGAATCTTACCCGCAATCGACAACGCTTCTGCGACGGTATTTCACGCCGGCAGATGCTCCAGATTGGCGCTGCCGGGTTGGCTGGCTTGAACCTTCCCGACATCCTCGGGGCTGAGGCACGGACCGGGCGAGGTTCATCGGAAAAATCGGTGATCCATATCTTCCTGCAGGGCGGGCCGTCTCATCTGGACATGGTGGACTTGAAGCCGGAAGCGCCGGCAAACATACGAGGTCCATTCAAGTCCATCCCCACCGCCATCCCAGGTATTCATTTTTGTGAATACATGCCCAAGCTGGCCAAGCTGGCAAAAAAGATGGCCGTCATTCGCTCGGTCACCGGCTTTGCCCCGCGCCACCGACTTTTTCCTATTGCCTCAGGCTATCCAAGGGAAGGCCGCAACTCCCTGACTGAATTGGGCGGGCGACCCACGCAATCGGCGGTAGTGCAAAAATTGATGAACCCGATTGATCCCTTGATCCCGACCTCGATCCTGCTCAATCGTGGTGCTGGCAACCACGCCGAGGGCTCACCCATTGGCATGCAGGATCCGGGTTTTCTGGGCCCCCCTTACCGGGCATTCATGGCCACCCCATTTCTCGCGGGGAAACAAAGCACACTGTCATTGCGACAAGGAGTCACGGTGGATCGGTTTCATCGCCGTCAAAGGTTGGGGGGCAGCCTCGACACCCTGCGCCGGGAAATCGATTCAGGTAATCGAATCGAGGCTGCTGACCGAGCCACCCAACTGGCTTCAAATATCCTTCTCTCCTCCAAACTGCGCGAGGCCTTGGACCTGAAAAAGGAAAGCCCCGCCTTGTTGGAGCGTTACGGAGCCCATAAGCGCTGGGACATGACCTTCGAGTTTGTGCCCTCGAGCTTCAAACATAATTACGGTCGATACAACGAGGATTTGGTATTGGCGCGGCGCCTCATCGAGGCCGGATCCCGGTTTGTCATGACCACGTGGGGACATTGGGACACGCACGGCAATAATTTCCCGATTATGAAAAATATGTTGCCAGCGTTTGATGCCGGCCTCTCCGGGTTGATCACGGATCTTTACGAACGTGGCCTGGACAAGACCACCCTGGTGATCGTGTGGGGAGAATTTGGCCGATCACCCAAGGTGGGGTTTGACGGCAACAGCGGCGGCAAACCCGGCCGGAATCACTGGCCAGCGGTGGGTATGGCCATGATCATTGGCGGGGGCATGCAGATGGGCCAAGTCATCGGGGAAACCGACGCCCATGCCGCAGCTGCTAAGGAACGCCCCGTTCATATCCAGGAAGTCATGGCTACTGCCTACCATCATCTCGGCCTGGACCCCAAGACCACCACCATCACGGATCCCGCGGGTCGGCCACAGTACCTGGTGGATCACAATGATCCCATACGTGAATTGATTTAACCTGATAACATCATGAAACTGCAAATCCACATCACCTGCCTCGCCACCGTCTTCAGTATTGCCGATGCCGCCGCGCCGCCGATTTTTCCAGGACTGGCGGACCCCGGCACCCTGAATTCAATTTCCATCCAAGGCGATGCGAAGGATAAGGGTATCACCCTGAGTGGTCGCGATGCTCGCGGACAACTGATAGTAACCGGCCATTATTCCACCGGCCAACAACGTGACATGACCGGCCGGGCAACATATCGCACAACGCCGAAAAATATTTTGCAGATTAACGCGCGTGGCAGCTTTTTCCCGTTGGGCAACGGCATCGCCACCGTGACTGCCACCGTCCAGGGCAAGTCGGCTACCCTTCAGGTCACAGTTCGGCATATCGGCACTGAACCGGCAGTCCATTTTGACAATGAGATTACGCCCATCCTTACCAAGCTCGGCTGTAACACTGGCGCTTGCCATGGCAAAAAGGGCGGTAAGGGTGGGTTGGAACTTTCGCTGCTCGGTTACGGGCCGGAGATGGATCATCAGCACCTCACGCGCCAGGCCCGCATCCGCCGCATCATGATGGAAGCGCCCGACCTGAGCCCCTTCCTGCGCAAGGCCACCGGCGACCTGCCCCATGTGGGCGGGGCGCGGTTGGAACGCGGCTCGCCTGAATACCACACCCTGCGCCGCTGGATCACCGAAGGCGCGCGCCGAGGCAGCGCCGAGGCGCCAAAGGTCGCCCGCATTGAGGTTTTCCCCAAGCAACGCGTCATGCCGCGAAAAGGAACGCAGCAACTACGCGTGGTGGCTCATTACACCGATGGAACGCTGGAGGACGTCACGCGACTGGCGGAGTACAAGACCGGCGCGGCTTCGCTGGCGGAAGCTGATGAATCCGGGCTGGTCAAAACCCGCGAGTTGTTTGGCGACGTCGCAGTGATGGCGCGTTACCAGGGCCAGGTGGCGCCGTTCCGTATCACCATCCCCATGGGGGTGAAGGTCGCACAATGGCCTCAGCCGCGTAATTTCATTGATGTGGAGGTCTTCCGAAAATGGCGCGAGGTGGGTATACCGCCATCTAAACTCTGCGATGACCCGACGTTCGTCCGACGCGTGACCATCGACATTGCCGGCCGCATCCCCAAGCCCGCCGAGGTGAGTGCTTTTCTTGCCGATAAGCAGGCCGGCAAGCGCGAGCGGCTTATTGAGCGCCTACTGGCCTCCTCCGACTATGCGGATTACTTCGCCAACAAATGGGCCGCCATGCTGAAGGTCGGGCGCGGCTATCACCCGCCGGCATTCCGTCGCGGCGTCTATGGCTTCCACGCATGGATCCGCCGGAGCCTTCACCAGAACAAGCCGTACGACCAGTTCGTGCGGGAAATCCTTGCCGCCTCGGGCCCTATCAAGCTGAACCCGAACGTAGCCTGGTTCCGCTCTCCCGATGCACAACTGTACAGAAAAAATCACCTACTGATGGAGGATGCCTCCCAGATTTTCCTCGGCACCCGCATGCAATGCGCCCAGTGCCATCATCATCCCTTTGAAAAATGGAGTCAGGACGACTACCGCAGCTTCCTTTCCTTCTTCACCTACACCCGAACCACGCCCGTGGAGGTGCCGGCTGATGAAATTGGCGTCGTCCCGCTCATCAATGCCGCCGTGACCGCCCGCGGACTGGGCGACAAACCGATGACCATTCCTCCCGGCCAGGATGCCCGTAGCGTAATGGTCGATTGGATGGCCAAGCCGGACAATCCCTTCTTCGCCCGCGCCTTGAGCAATCGCTACTGGAAACATTTTTTCTCGCGCGGCCTGGTGGAACCGGAGGATGACCTGCGCGACTCCAACCCCCCCACCAACCCTGGGCTGCTTGACGCACTGGCGGAGCATTTTGTGAAATCAAAATTCGACCTCAAAGGATTGATCCGCGAAATCTGCCGTTCACACACGTACCAGTTGAGCGCCCTGCCCAACGAATACAACAAGACCGACCTCCAATATTATTCACGCTATTACACTCGCCGGCTCCACGCCGAGGTGCTGCTGGATGCCGTCGACCAGGTAGCCGGCACGCACACGGTTTTTAAGTCTGCCTATTCCAACACTCTGCCCGCCGGCACCCGGGCTGTGCAGTTGCCGGCTGCCACCTGGTCTCATCCCTTCCTGAATGCCTTCGGCAGGCCGCAGGGAAAATCCGCCTGCGAATGCGAACGTGAGAACAGCCCCACACTCACCCAGGCCCTGCAGTTGCTCA
>CAZWTI010000262.1:0-2694 GCA_964637065.1 uncultured Puniceicoccaceae bacterium | reverse complement strand
TTCGCAGTCGGGCGACGTTCTCGTCGGCGGGGCGCCCGATGCCGCTCTTGGCGGACTTTCCCAGGCGGGGGCCGCCTACATCTACAAGGTCGAACAGAACGGATCCGTCACCTATCTCGACAAGGTGACAGCTCCCGACGCCGCGGACGACGATCTTTTCGGCTCTTCCGTTTCGTACTCTGGAGACGTTCTCGCGGTCGGGGCGCATTATTCCGATCCGGGCGGAGTCGACCGGGCCGGGGCCGTCTATCTCTACAAGCTCGAGCAGAACGGTTCCGTCAGCTATCTCGACAAGGTGACCGCCCCCGACGGGGCGACCGCCGACCGGTTCGGCGCTTCCGTTTCCCGGTCGGGAGACCTCCTCGCCGTGGCGGCCCATTTTTCCGACCCGGGCGGAATTTCCGATGCCGGCTCCGCCTATCTCTACAAGCTCGAGCAGAACGGGACGATCACCTATCTCGACAAGGTCGTCGCTCCCGACGCCGCGAGCGAGGACAATTTCGCCCTCTCCGTTTCCATGTCGGGAGACCTTCTGGCCGTCGGGGCGCATTTTTCCGATCCGGGCGGACTTTCCAAGGCCGGCTCCGCCTACCTCTACCGCTTGGAACACAACGGGACGGTCACCTATCTCGACAAGATGACCGCTCCCGACGGTGTGGCCGACGACCGGTTCGGACGCGCCGTCTACCAGTCGGGGGAGATTTTGGCCGCGGGTGCGCATTTTTCCGATCCGGACGGAGTTGGATCCGCCGGAGCCGTCTACCTCTTCCACGACCCGAGCTGGGCGCCGTACGCCCCACCGATCACCGACGCCAACTTCACCACCGCGGTGAACCTGTGGTTTTCCGACGAGGCCAACGCGACCGCAACCTACGGGCACATAAGCAACTGGGACGTCTCCGCCGTCACCAATATGGCAAACGCCTTCAAGGACCGGAGCACCTTCAACGATGACATCAACGGCTGGGACGTCGGCAACGTCACGAATACGGACTCCATGTTTGAAGGTGCCACTGCGTTCAACCAGGACATAGGCGACTGGAATACGGCCGCCGTCACGAACATGGGCGCCATGTTCCACAATGCCACTGCGTTCAATCAGTACGTCGGCGACTGGAATACGGCCGCCGTCACTAGCATGCAAAATGTGTTCCGTGGCGCCGCGGCGTTCAATCAGGACGTCGGCGACTGGAATACCTCCTCCGTCACGAATATGGGCGGCATGTTCAAAGGCGCCTCCTCGTTCAATCAGGACGTCGTCGACTGGAATACCTCTGCCGTTACGAACTTGGATTCTATGTTCCGTATTGCCGCGGCTTTCAATCAGGACATCAGCGACTGGAACACCTCGGCCGTTACAAGATTATATTGCATGTTACAATATGCTGCAGCGTTCAACCAAGACCTCAGTTCTTGGGACGTCAGCAAGGTTAACAACATGCAGGCCATGTTAAATGGAACCTCCCTATCCGATGGAAACAAAGGCTTGATCCACATCTCCTTTTCCTCAAATTCCAACTGGAACTTGCACTACGACTGGTCGGCCTTCGTTCCGAACACCCCTCCAACTGCGATCGACCTGAACGGAACCTCCGTCGCCGAGAACCTGCCCGCCGGCACCGTCGTGGGCGACTTCAACGCCACCGATCCCGACGCAAACGCCATACACGTCTTCGCCCTCGTCGAAGGCAACGGCTCACAGCACAACAACCTCTTCACCATCGACGCCAACGGCACGCTGAAGACAGCCGTCGCCTTCGATCACGAGGCCAACGCCACCCGAACCATCCGCGTCCGCGCCACCGACGAGCGCAACGCGAGCATGGAAAAAGTATTCGTCATCACGGTGACGGACGTCTTCGAGAACTCGCCTCCCTCATTTGCCGACGCCAACGCCACCTTCACCACCGCCGAAAACAATGCCTCGGCCTTCCTCGTAGCCGCGACCGATCCCGACGCCGACGCCAACTTGGTTTATTCCAAGTCCGGACCGGATGCGGGCAAGTTCATCCTCAACGTGGCCACGGGGCAACTGACCTTCTCCAATCCACCCGACTACGAGAATCCGACTGATGCCGACCAAGACGGCGTTTACGAGGTAATCCTGTCCGTCACCGACGGCACGGCCTCAAGTTCCAAGGACTTGAGGATCACGGTAGGCGACGTCTTCGAGAACAGGGCTCCCACGTCCATTGACTTGAACGGCACCTCCGTCGCCGAGAACCTGCCTGCGGCGCCCGTCGTGGGCGAGAACAACGCCACCGACCCCGCTCTCCTGGACCATCACAGCTACTCATTTGCCGGTCCTGATGGAAATCTTGCCCTCCATGATACGTTGGTTGCGTATTTAACAAACGACGTGGTCGAATACAATGGCACCTTTTGGAAAGCACTGGCTGACTTGGCGCCTCATGGCATCCACGACCCCGCTTCGAGTTATGCTGAAGGTCATCGCGTAAGCAATGGTTCGGGAAAGTATTACCAAGCCAATTCAAGTTGGCATAATACAGCAGCCTGGGCATCGCACTCTTGGTATGACGCTGGTACAATCGTTTCATATCAGGGGAAATTCTATCGCTCAAAATCCTATCACAAGACGAAGACTCCCACGACCAGACCCGATTATTGGGACTTGCTCGACTTGAGTTTGAACGGCTCCTCTTGGAATGACGTTACAGCAAAAGCCACACCCGG
>CAZWTI010000261.1:0-3743 GCA_964637065.1 uncultured Puniceicoccaceae bacterium | reverse complement strand
AATCTCAGGAACAGCGGGTTCGGGTTCGAAAGGCTGAGGTTCGGCAGTCTCGACACCTTCTCCAATGTCTCCGTCGTCGCTTGCCTTGGGTTTTATCCCGACTTCATCCTCAATGGCCTTGCGACGGGCTTCAAACATAGCCTTCTGATCTTCTCTCCATCGTTTCTCTAGTTCAAGATTCTGTTCCTTTCTGCGAGCAAGCAAAAGGTTCTCGGACAAGAAGGGTCTTCCATTCCACCATCGATCATAATCGATGCTTCCCATTTCGCTGCGCCCCCACGTCCTGCCGCTCCGCTAATTTCCGAAGGAGGAGGTAAGGCGACGCTTGTCTAGATCATAGTGATAACGGGCATGCCAACCTTGGTAGACAACCGGAGCCTCTTTCTCAGTACGGTAAAGGCAACCACCAAGAAAGGCAACGGCGAGCAGGCAAAGCAGACTTGAAGGAACAGTCCTCATCTCAGGTAACAAACTTGTCCCGTGCGGAAAAAAAAGCAAGTGCTTAGAGTAGCGGTGGTTTCAAGGTTCATGCCGAAACCGATTCAGGTTTCCAAAGAAAGCGGTAGGGCTTGTTCACCCATTCATGACCGGCATAACCGATGCCGATTCGAGGACTGGTTTCAATATCGGCTTTACTTAGGGCAAGACCATCGTCTTCGATCCAAAGTCCGGAAGTTCGGGAAGCCTTCAGCCGATCATGCCGACGATTTACAGAAAAAGCTTTTGTAAGCCGACCGGGACCACTAATCCCCTGACAACCTCTGATGAGGACAGCAGCAGGATACCCAACGGGACCGGCGACAACGTTCAGCATCCAGTGCATGCCGTAACAAAGATAAACGTACCAATGTCCCGGAGGGCCAAACATCACCTCGTTTCTTGGAGTCTTTCCGCGATATGCGTGACAGGCCTTGTCGTCCGGACCATCATAGGCTTCAGTTTCGGAGATCCGCATTCGAAGGTTCTTACCCCCTTCTATTTTGAGGCAAAGCCACTTGCCCAGCATGTCTCGGGCAACTTCGGGTGTGGGACGATCAAAGAATCCAGCGCGTACAAGCTTGGAAGACGCCATTCCAGTTAATACCTTTTGTTGCGACTATCGATGAGAATGGTCACGGGACCATCGTCTATTGCCTCGATCTCCATAAAAGAACCAAATTCACCTGTTGGAACGGGTTTGTTAAGCTCTTCCGACAAGGTGTCTACAAAGTGTTCGTAAAGCGCCTGGCTCCCTTCAGGGGGTGCGGCTCGATTAAAAGAAGGTCGGAAACCCTTTCGAACGTTACCGAAGAGAGTGAACTGACTCACGACCATGGCTTCCCCGTTAACGTCAAGGACGGAAAGATTCATTCGACCATCCGAATCGTCATAGATCCGCAGACCCGCCACCTTCCCGCATAGCCAGGAAATGTCGCTTTCGTCGTCATCGTTCGATATTCCCAAGTATACGAGCAAACCTGCGGCAATTTCTCCCACAATCACGCCATTCACACGAACAGAGGCCTTGGTCACGCGACGAACAACGGCCCTCACGGGATGACGAAGGCAGGTTTTAGAAGCCAATCTGAAATGGCTCGTGGGAAGAGGGTCAGCTTTCCTCAGCCACCGCGTCCATCATCTCGGCTGCCGCCTCAGCGGCCAAGGGAGTGGTGAGGTAACGCTCACCACAACTTGCGCCGACAACAACAATGCGCTTGCCTTCCATTTCTGGCCGTTTGGCGACCCGTAAGGCAGCCGTTACCGTGGCCCCGGTGGATATGCCTACCAAAATGCCTTCCTCCAAGCCAATGCGACGAGCCATGGCAAAGGAATCGTCACTATTCACCCGCTCTACCTCATCAACAATTTCCAGATTGAGATTCTTGGGAACAAAGCCCGCCCCAATTCCTTGAATCTTGTGTGGACCGGGCTGAACATCCTCGCCCGCCAAGGTCTGGGTAATGACAGGACTTTCCTCTGGCTCGACAACCACGGAAAGAAGGCTTGGATTACGTTGCTTGATTACTTCCGAGACCCCCGTGATTGTACCGCCGGTGCCAACCCCCGCGACGAATGCATCAATGTTGCCTTCCGTGTCGGCCCAGACTTCCTCAGCGGTCGTCTTGCGGTGGATTTCGGGATTGGCCGGGTTATCGAACTGTTGCGGCATGAAGGCTCGATCACCGTATTCCTCCATCAACTGACCGGCCTTGGCGATGGCACCGGGCATGCCTTTCGGCCCCGGCGTCAGGATGATGTCTGACCCAAGCAAACGCAGGAGAACCCGCCGTTCCTTCGACATAGTCTCCGGCATTGTCAGCACGCATTTGTAGCCCTTTGAGGCACAAACAAAGGCAAGTGCGATACCGGTATTACCTGAGGTGGGTTCGATCACGATGCTTTCCGGACCGAGCTTCCCATCCTGTTCGGCTGTCTCGATCATGGATATGCCGATGCGATCCTTGACACTGGCAAGGGGATTAAAGAATTCGCATTTGAGGTAAACCTCCGCCCTACAGTCCGCGACCACCTTGTTAAGCTTGATTATGGGCGTACGCCCAATGGTACTGTTTACATTTTCGAAACGGGACATGGCTTTTTAGAGATGAGGGTTAGCCGCGAACGGACAGTCAGGGAGAGAGGGTAAAGCTGGCCTTGGAGCGGAAGACAGGCGGAATCTACTTGCGGCGAGATCTGCGGCGGGGTCCAAAGCTACGGATGGGGGCGTTTCGCCCTGCGTCAGCGTTACGCAGTCGATAAACGATCCTACCCCGATTCAGGTCATAGGGACTCATTTCCATCTTAACGGTATCACCAACAGTGAGTTTGATGAAATGCTTGCGAAGCTTACCGGATATATGCGCTAGCACTTGATGCCCGTTTTCAAGTTCTACACGAAACATGGTACTGGGCAGGACGGTAACAACCCTGCCCTCGACTTCAATATCTTCTTCAGTTGCCATTCACTGCTGGAAATTCATTTGTAAAAAATGCTTAAAGGAGATTAAAGACATCATTTTTCAAGCGAACGTCAAGCGAGCAACCCTACTGCGAATGGTCATTTCCAACTTGCGGAATAGAGGAAGCGACACTTTTTAAACGAAGCATATGCTGGAAATTGTTAAAGAGGAGCAACCATGCCCCTTTGAAAAGCTCCACCCGTCACAACTCTCGCGTGACGACGAATTCTTCATGAAGCTGGCCTTCAATCAGGCAATCGATGCATGGAATTCCGACGAGGTGCCTGTCGGGGCAGTCATTGCACACGGTGAAGACACCATCGCGTCAGCCCGCAACGAGACTCGCTCGGCGAAAGACCCTACAGCACACGCCGAAATAATCGCCATAACTCAAGCCGCCAACGCAATCGGCGACTGGCGCCTAAACGAGTGTCGCTTATATGTAACCAAGGAACCCTGCCCCATGTGCTCGGGAGCAATAATCATGTCCAGGCTAGGAGAAGTTCACTACGGTGCCCCGGACCCGAAAATGGGATGCCTCGGAGGGGCCGCCGACCTCAATGCCCTACCCCATTCCAACCATCATGCAAAAGTCTCCTCCGGCCTTTTGCGGAATGAATCCATAGCCATCCTCCAAGCCTATTTTCAGCTAAAACGCCAAAATCATGTAGAGCATGAAGCCGAGTAGTAAAAAAAATGAGTACGAGATTTATCCCAACTTCTTCCAACCTTGACGCCGACCCACCAAATCATTTCCCTCAAACCCCGCTTTTTGTATAAACATTCATCCGAAACCCAACATCC
>CAZWTI010000260.1:0-4538 GCA_964637065.1 uncultured Puniceicoccaceae bacterium | reverse complement strand
CCCCTCCAACATAAACGGTGCCATCGGCACTAATGGACGGGTAGAAATAGGACATATGAGGGTATTCAGTATCAAATGCCCATTTCTTGGCGCCATCGGTATTGACGGCATAAAGCTTGTTGTCCCCTCCAACATAAACGGTGCCATCGACACCAATAGCGGGTGTAGGTAATCCGTCTCCACCGATTTCAAGTGACCATTTCTTGGTCCCGTTTTTCCCGTCCAAAGCTATAATGCTTCCGCTCGACACGGTAAAAACGGTGCCATCAGTTGCAATGGAGGGAGAAGAGCAAGAACTAGATCCCGATAGATATTCCCATTTCTTAGTGCCATCAGGATTGATGGCATAAAGCTTGTGCTCCCCACCAATGTAAACGATGCCGTCAGCGCCAACGGCGGCAGAAAAGCCCACAGAGCTTCCAGTTTCAAACTGCCAAAGAATCCTATCAGAACTTGGTTCGATCTCATCACTCAAGTCGGGGATGCTGTCAGAGTCGGAATCGTTGGGATCGGTTACGCGGACGTAATAAGAGACGTCCCCTACCTTGATCTGCTTGTGGTAGAGGTTGCCCGTGCGAGCGAGAGTTACGTCGGCATAGGTAGTCGCGCCTCCGGGATTGGGGATGGGGAAGCCCTGCAGGAGGAGGGAATCGGCGTCGTTTATCACAAAAGTCGAAGTCTTGCCGACCTTGCCGCTTTCGCCGAATCGAGAAAGGTCTGCGGAATAAGACTTGGACGATGTGTCAAAATCCAGGGTTCCGCTCGCGCCGAAGGGTTCCAGGAAAAGGGGAGTTGCAGAGAATTGATGTCCGACGCTTAGGTTTGGAACCGAAGAAGAGGTCACCGTACCGGAGCCTCCAACGTTCAGGGATCTCTGGTTGACGGATCTCTGAGCTTCGTACCTGACCGTAACGTCAACCGAACCGTGACCGACGTAGGTTCCTTTTTCCGTTCCGGTAAAAGTCTGGTTATAGGAGGAAGCGGGATCAAGAATGTCAAAAACACCGTCGCCGTTTCCATCGTACTTCTGCGGGCCCATGTCTACGATTGTATCAAAGGAAAAAGATATGTCGTCGGATGTTCCACTACCGGAAATACGCAAGGTCCCACTGGCCATACCGCGGTCTACAACATTGTAAGAGTTATAGGTTATAGAGGTTCGAGCCTTGGCCATTTCCTCCCAATTTATGTAGTCGCTAAAGATTTCGACGCTTGCCGTATGGGCCAGAGATACAACGGTCCAAAGGGAAATTCCCCAACCGAAGACAAGGAAGAACGGGAGCCTATTAACTGACGGCATTACTCAACAAGTTGCTTGAAACTGACATAGGGGAGTTACGGCATTGGTGCAAAATTGCCTTTCCTTTTCAAGCATTGAATAACCCTTTTCGCTTGGAGCGCTCCCGATGACACGATCATCCCTTCGAGAATTGGGCCCTGGGGACGCGACTTCGAGTCTTTCGACCCCAAGTTTGAAAAAAATCCGTCGATTAAAAGAGTAGAGCAAGGTGAGGAAGAGCGAGAGGAAGACGGGGCTGACCCGCAAGAAGAGGGAGGAGGAATAAGGGTCAGGCATCGGTCGTCGTGGAAGGGCGTGTCGAGAAAATAGTCGAATCTCGTCGCGCGACGGATGCTCGGGCGGGCTTTTTCCGGGCTTGCCGGATGGGCCATGCATCGTTTGCATGGGTAAGGAAAACTTAGTTCTTGCCCAACAGGTGATTCACTTACGCCCAAAGCATTCCTTATTCCTTCTCGCGGGGTTGGTCCTGCTCATCTTCGGTTGCGGAGACGGAACCGAAGAGAAGCCCGAGCCCGCTCCCGACCCGGGAACCACAACTCCACAGGAGACGGGTTCGACGGGAACGACGAAACAGCCGCCCAAGCCGCCGGTCGTGTACGTCGAGGAAGTGGACCAGTTCCAAGAGTATTTCAAGGAGCAGCACGACACGAGCTTCAGTCACGTAAGGAACAAGAACTGGACCAGCTTCAAGGCGGGCAAGGCGGGAGTCCTGACCCGCATCAGACTGTACGGGAAGCCGCACTTCGCGACCTCCGACTTCTATGGCTCCGAGATGAACGGCATAATCCGGGCGGACAATCCCGACAGCGGCCCCAAGCTGGCGGAATGGAACCTGTCCAGGGCAGACATAGTGTCGCAGCTGGCCGAACAGGGGTTGAGCGAACTGGACTACGGATGGATCGACGTAAGGATGCTAGGCGAGGCGATACTGGCGGTGGGGAAGACCTACTACATGGTTTGCGAACGCATTTCGGACGGCAAGCACTGGTTCGGAGCCTTCGCCTTCAGCGAGGGAGACTCCTACAAGGATGGCCGACACTGGCTGCATCCCGAGCACGACCTCGTGTTCCGCACCTACGTGGGTCAGGTGGAGTCCCCGGACGTCCCACCCTCCCCCGATCCCAACCCGGGAACGACGCCCATCAAGGACCCGAGCAAGGAAAGAGCGCCGGCGCCCATACCGCAGAAGCCCCAAATCGCTCCGAAGCCCACGACCCCTCCGGAGGTGCAGCCCACTTCACCTGAGGTTCAGCCCACTCCACCGCAACCACCCCCAGCGCCAACGACGCCTCCGGGCCCGCCCAAGCCACGCCTGCGGTCCCTGCCCCTGCCGCAGGACCAGCAAGAACTCGACCCGGGCGAAGATGATCGGGACGTTCCGGACGCCCAAGGAGCGATTCCCCTGCCCCCACCAATTCCGAGCACGAAAGATCCCGCCGCCGCAGGCGAGAAAAACGAAACCAAGCGGAGGAGGCTTTTGCCGGGCCTCTTCCGGCCACGTCCCTGAGTCTCGAGTCGCAGCGGCGACCCGCCCGCGACCTAACGGCTAAACTGTCCCGCCTACCCCGACGGAACGCGAAAGAATCAGTCGCCCTTCTTTTCGAACTTTTCGCCCGGCTTGGCTTTGCCGCGCCCGGCGCCCACGGGAAAGTCGAGGGCATCGTCGAGGTCCTCGATCTCGATGACCTGCTCCTCGATGAAATCCCCCTCGTCCTCGAAGGACTGGCCAAAGGCCATCATGGGCATGATCGTGAACGACGCCATCGCCATGGGTCCGGTGAGACCGGCGGAGAGGAGGTTGCTCTTGTGGGAATGGGAGGAGTTGGAGATGGTAAGGATCCCGTCGGGCAGGTTGGTGGTCACGCTGCCTTCGCCGGCGAGATTGGCAGGTAGAAAGAGATCCATCACGGAAGAGGCTATGGCGGCCTCCGAGGGTCCGGGGGCAGTCTCGATGGCTTGGGCGAGGACTCCGCGAATCATGCGGAACACGCCGGGCGCCACGTATGCCATCGCGTTGCCTTTCGGGGGCAGTCCCGCCATGACCTTGCGGAAATCGGGATCGTCCCGAAGGTTGGGTTTGGGGGCGAAGAGGGACTCGGCGAAATCCTTGTGGGTGGCCACGACGAGCTTGCCGCTCGGGCGGTGGTGGAGGATGACGGGCTTGTAGATGGAGAAGTCACCGGGGAATTCCTCCTTGGCCCGAATGCCGACCCAATTGGCTTCCCTGATGGGCTCGGAATCCTCATCTTCCGCAGCAAGGAGAAGGAAACTGTCGGCCATCCAGCCCAAGCCGTCCACCATGACGGCTCCGGAGAGGAAGGGAATCGAGAATTCCTCGTCGGGAACCTTCAGCTTCTTTTTCTCGTCGGCATCGATAATGACGGTGAGCTTGGTGTCGAGATTGCGGATGACGCGCTCCATGGTGAAGGTGACGTCGGGTATCGGTTGCTTGACGCCGGCCTCGATCATGGCTTTTCCGGGATCGCCCATGACCGTCGCCGCTGCCTCCAGCGCTATATCGTAGACCACCTTGAGGTTCAATTCCTGCTGAAAGGCGATCTCGGTTCCCACAGGGGCGAGATTGACGACCTCGATGGGTTTCGGTTCACCTCCAAATATCCGCAGCAAACCCGAGCGACCCTTGGGAGTGTAGAAGAAGGACTTGTTGCGAAAGCCGGTTTCAGTGGCCTTGGAGCTAAACCCGACGGCGGAAACCTTGTCCATGCCCGAAATCTGCAGGAGTTTGGAAACGTCTATGGGGAAAGGAATTTTCTGGGGGTCTTTCTCCCGGACCTGACCGATGATGCCTTCGACCCACTCGCCGAGGGCGGCGAGATCGCCGGCTACGCTTACATAGGCGTACAGGACGCCGCCGGGATCGAGACGAGGGTAGACGGCCTTGAAGCGGGCGACGTCGGCCTCGGGATTGGGAGCGGCCTTGACGGGAGGAGAAATCCCGAGGTTAAGGAAGATCAATAGAAGAGGCAATGCCTCGAAGGCTCCTAGGGCATTCATGAGTTTTGCGTGTTGGTGAAGGAATTGGGTGAAACGAAAGTCGCATGAATCGATCAATGAGCAGAAATTCGCAAGGAGAATCGAGGAGGATTGCACCCGAGAAATGGTACCAGGGGGCGGGCTCGAACCGACGACCCACGGATTATGATTCCGTTGCTCTAACCAACTGAGCTACCCTGGCCCAAAAGGACTTTAAGGGTAGAAAGACGACACGGGCGAGTCA
>CAZWTI010000259.1:0-3210 GCA_964637065.1 uncultured Puniceicoccaceae bacterium | reverse complement strand
GGTGTGCTCTCGAAGCGTGCGCCGCCGACGTTTCTGTAGAGACGGTCACGATAGGAAGGTGAGCCTTGTTCTGATTCGATTCCGCCGCTGGCGACTAGGAGGTCAAGGCGCCCGTCCCCGTCGTAATCGAAGAATAGAGATCCCATATCTT
Organism: uncultured Puniceicoccaceae bacterium; assembly: GCA_964637065.1. Classification (GTDB taxonomy): domain Bacteria; phylum Verrucomicrobiota; class Verrucomicrobiia; order Opitutales; family Seribacteraceae. The sequence goes on along the minus strand of CAZWTI010000259.1, from coordinate 3,059 downwards.
CGGAATCCTTGTCTGCCCCAAAGGCGGGAGTTACCAACTTGCGAAACTCTCCATTTCCGTGATTCAACCAAATGGAGCCGGCTTGGCCTGCGGCCCCACCAAGGTAGAGATCGGGAAGGCCGTTTCCATCGAGGTCGGCCCAAGCTTTGCCTGGCCCAAGTCTTGAAAGCTTGTGTGGCAGGAGTGGCTGAAGTTTGTAATCGTCGAAGGGTGTTTCTCGATGTCGTATGTCTTCGAGCGTGGGAACTTCACGAAAGATTTTTCGCTTGGGTGTGATTGGAAAGGGTATCGTAGTTTCTTCCTTGATCTGAGAAATTTCGAGATAGCGATTGGCGTAAATGTCACCAAAGTCTTGCACGGTCCCGTCTGCCCAATGAATTTCCAATACGCCGATATAATCTTCCTCACCCAAGCCAAAGTGTAGGATCGGCTCATCGCAGGACATGAAACCCGTCATCGGCCGCAAGGTCTTGGTTTGTCGGCGCTTGGCCGTGACCACGGTTACCTTGGAACCTAATGCGTTAGGGCCTTTGAGGGAAACGAGAACACGATTTCCCTCGTGTGACTCGTTCCGGTAAAGGTGGGCGGGTTCATTCAAGTTGGCAACTACCAGATCGAGATCGCCATCACGATCGAGGTCTCCATGAGCGGCTGCAAAACTCATGCCGTTGTGGGCAAGACCCCATTCATTTGAGATCTTCAGAAACTGCAAACCACCCTCATTACGGAAGGCGAGGTTCACGTCTTTCTTGAATCCGGTATGACGGTAAAATTCGAATTCGGAGCGACCAATTAGCTGATGCTGCTCCATTGGGTGGTCGGAATCGGTGAAATTGCGGGACATCCCGTTCGTGATGAATGCGTCGATTAGACCATCCTCGTCGAAATCTTCCAACTTCGGGGACCAACCCCAGTCGGAATCAGCCAAACCCGCTAGATAGGCCGCTTCGCGGAAAAGACCTTCGCCCTCGTTCATGAGCAGGGAGTTGCGCATATATTGGCGAGGATTTGCATTCTCCAAAAACCACTTTCTTGACGACATGGCTCCCATGGTTGTCTTTTGTCGGAAGTGATCCGTGCCCGACATATCCAGAGTGAAAAGGTCTTCGCGTCCGTTTCCATCAAGGTCGGCCAAGTCCGAACCCATTGCGAACCACGCGACATGCGGAAAAGTTTCTCGAATGACGTCCGTGAAAAAGCCTTCGTCGTTACGATAAAGATGATCGGGGTCATTGTGGTCATTGGCTACGTAAAGATCAGGATCACCATCCTCGTCGTAATCCCACCAAGCGGCCGATAGACCATGTCCGCGTTCGACAATCCCAACTTCCTCACCGACGTCTGTGAAGCGGTCGCCGTCGTTGCGGTAAAGTTTGTTTCGGAGACCGGCTATGTCTATCTTGAAGATTTCAGGCCCCACCAGCCTTAGGCCGAAGTACTTTTCGAACTCCGGCAGCATTTCAGGCCGCCCGTCCGGGCCTTTCTTGAAAGGTGGCTTCTTCGGTCTTCCCCCTGGACGAAAGAGGCGATTCGTAAGGAGAAAAAGATCGAGATCCCCGTCTTTATCGTAATCCTGAACGTAGGACATGAGGCTGGACGAATTCGCGTCTAGGCCGTAATTCGCGGCCTTATCCACGAATTTGCCTCTGCCGTCGTTTATCCAAAACTGGTTGGAGGACTCGTGATTGCAAACATAGAGGTCCAAGTCGCCGTCCGCGTCCAAATCCGCAAAAGTCGCTGCCGCCGACCAAGGGTTGCCACCTGCCGAAAGCCCACTTTTGTCCGTGATGTCTTGGAAGTGAAAATCACCTAGGTTTCGGAATAGCTTGTTTTCAGTCGGACCCCCGGTGAAAAACAAATCCGGCCAACCATCACCGTCGATGTCCCCAATGGCAATCCCGCCGCAAGAAAATCCGCTGGAGTACAGAGCGTTCAGTGGATGATCCGGTTGGAATTCGTTCACAAACGAAACCTTGGTTCTTCCCGGAGGCAGTAAGGAAAAGAGTGGTTTCTCGCCACGAGGCGAACGTATTGGAAACTCTTTTTCCCTCATATAGGGATAGATTTCCTTTTCCGCTTGAAAAGGTTGAGCAGGTTCCCATGAAGTGGCCGTTTCGTCCTTCTCTGCTGGTCCGCAAGAAATCGTCAGCAGCAATGCATATGTTGCCGGGAAAACGAAAAATGGATGGTTGTGCGGTCGGCGTTTCATAAGAAACCTAAACGATGGTGATGGCCGTATTTTTTTCCACCGCCTGCATCGCCGTCAAGGGACAAAGGGGTAGAGGATTAGAACCATCGAATACTTTTAAGAAGCCTCAAGTGCTTCGAGGTCGGTCTTATCGTTGGTAGATGGGAAGGTAGTGGTACTTTACGGCAAGGGCGAGGATCGCCATGGAAGTGGAGTAGACCTGCCCGGCGCTGTTTTCAGAACCACTCCCATGCCAAGAGCCGTCTCCGCGTTGGAGCTTTAGCATGATGTCCTCCACCTTCTTGCGTGCGATTTTGGCGTGATCGCCACCTCTTTGGTACATTGCTTGTGAATAATAGTAGGTGCCGTAGAAAAAGAACTTGCGGCCAGTATTGGGTCCATTTTCAAGGAGCCAGTCAGCGGCTCCCTTGGCATATGGAGACTCGTATTCGCCGCAAACCTGCATGGCGAGTAATCCGGCTGCCGTCGTGGTGTACTCGGGATGCCCTCTAGGTTGGTAGGCAAATCCGGATTTTTTGTCCAACGGTTCTCCTTTGGCATCAAGTCTTGATTTGTAGGATCGCCTGAGATAGCCAATGGCGGCCTCGATAGCTGATGAGGGAACGTCCAAACCTGCATTCTTGGCTGATCTCAGGGACATGAGTTGCCAAATTGTAGCTGAGAGATCGCTGTTACGGGAATCCGGGGTATAGCGCCAACCGCCCTGGTGGGAGGGTGGACGCTTGGGCATCTTTTGGGCGCGCAGGATGAGGTCGATGGCTTTTTGGCAACGCTTTCGGAGGCGTTGGTCCTGTTCTTCGTCCAAGCCCATTCCAAGCATCTCTGAAAGCGTCAATGTGATAATGCCATG
>CAZWTI010000258.1:0-2551 GCA_964637065.1 uncultured Puniceicoccaceae bacterium | reverse complement strand
CAGTTCCCTTCTTTTAATCTCAGCATTACCTTTGAATTCCAATTTATATAAAGGATCCAGTGCGCCATGGCCTGCACGCCATTTTTTCCCATTAATTATGCGATATTGTTCGAATGATCCTATTGTTAAATACCCATCAATTTCATCAAATTCGACAGAATGGTATTTCATTGACCAATGAATTTGCACCGGGGCAATTCTCATTGAAAAAGCGAGTGCTATAGTTCGGAGATTACACACTCCTACTAGAGTTGAAATTTCATTTTCCATACACCATTGGCGAATCCGCAAGAGGCGGTCAAAATAACCTAATGCTATATCTTCAAAATGTAAGACCATTACACCATACTCTTTAGCAAGAGTGAGCATGTCCTGACTAGGGAAATCGAAAGCAATTATGAGAATTGGTTGTAAAGGTTTTAGTGCTAATTGACTAAGACCTTTGAAGTAGTTGAATAAATTTCGAGTATGAGCAAGAAAGCTATGATTGTGAAGAAAGAAGCATACTTTTGGTAGTTCTTGATTGGTCTTTGAGCTGACAACAGTTGGTAGTGTAGTTCGTAGTTTTCGACCAGCTAAAAGAAAGTGCGGCACAATTTTTTTGACATATGAATTGTCATAAAATTCAGCGGTTTCCAAGCAATTCACGTAACAAGAGTAGGATTTTTTTTCAATTGTAAGGGCCAGATTGAACTGCTCAGTCTGCAGACTTTTATCGAGCAGGTTAACAATTATGGTATCGAATATAAAGGTAATCCAATCAACTGAACTGAATCTGGATTCAGTAAAACCTAACAATGATACGATACGTAGCCATCTAATAACTTGATCTCTAGTTCCTATGAAATTATAATGCCGCCACTTATCAGAAATTTGTTTTTTAAAGTTCAAAGAGTTTCCATCGAACCAACCTGTAATAGCAAAAAGATCACCATAATATCTGAGGGTGTTTTCGTTATCAGTCAATTTCCCTGTTGATTTGGCCGAGAGGATGTCTACCATACGAGACAAAGCTATTGCTCGATTGGACAATACTGCATTGACTATAGTAGCTAGCACTATATGAAGAAGTATTTTATCGGATTGATCCTCGTTGTTGATTTTAAGGAATGTTTTATGGAGATGTATCCAGAATGGTCTGTGTTGGATTATATAAGAGCATTTTTTAAATAGAATTGGAGCGATGAATAAGCTTTCCACTGGTCTCACATCGACGGTTTCTATCAGATGCTTAAGACTGTTTTCATATGCTTCAGCGAGGGAAGAAGTAGGCTGATAATCTTCGCTTTTTACGAGGAACTGAATGCTCTTTGTAGTTTCTCCAAGTTCATCCCAAGAACTAACTTTTAGAATATCGTTAATACATTTGTCTAGTATTTGGGTAAAGAATTCTTTCTCCATTTTTCTATCCGATATCCTAAGTAATTAAGTTTTTGGGTGATATCTTACATTGACTAAAGAATGTGTTTCAATATTGTTTAGGGCCATTCTGGCCTATATTTGTATTTTGCTTGAAATTACCCTAAGAGGTCACCATCCGAATTGACTTCTACATTTGATGATGACTTGTTTCCCTGTTCTTGCACTATCATAAAGTCCATCCAGAATCTTCATAAATATGTAAGCATCTGTCGATGAGACATCTGGTTCGGCCTCCCCGGCAATTGCCATAGCAAAGTGCTCAATCTCATAGAAGAATATTGGCACATCCCTTTGTAATTCAGTATGGGGAAGATCTGGTAATGCATCAATTTCTTCATGCTTGAATTCACCTTTATGGAACCGGGAAATTTTACCATTAACGATAGCACCTGTGCTTCCATAAAGTTCAACCGCTGTTGGTGAATCAGAATGATTCATTCGGGAACAATCAATCTGAATTGTCTGTTCATTTTCGAAGCCAACAATACCAGTAAAATAATCTTCAGCGGGCCCTTCAGGACCACTGTAGATTGGATAAAGTGTATGTTTCGCACCAAAAGTCCATATAGGATTGGGACATCCCATCCACCACCATGCTAAATCTAGTTCATGTGAATAGTGTTGTCCAAGAGAACCCCCTTTATAGCCATAAGCATGTAGCCAGTGATTATTTTGGTCTAGTGGTGGAATGTAGTTATATTTTCCGAAAATCCGAGCGTGATAGGGATTTCCAATTTGACCATTAAGCACTGCCATCCGAATCTTCCTGTTATGAGGAACGTGACGCATAAAATAACAGAACAGTAATATTTTACCAACGTCCTCAGCTACAGATTCCATCTCTAGTATCTCTGGCGCACGGATAGCATGTGGCTTCTGTACAAGAACGTGTTTGCCAGCTTTCAATGCGTCAAGTACCATCTGTAAGCGCCCAATAGGTGACGTTGCAAGGTATACAGCATCAATTTGTGAATTTGCCAATAAATCATGGTAATCTTCGTACATTTCAGGAACCGAGAATGCTTTTACTACCGACTGTCGTCTATCCAAACAGATATCAGCAACAGCATGAACTTTTGTTCGTGAAACAATTTTGGCAGCCTGTACTGCTTGACTACCGGCCCATCCG
>CAZWTI010000257.1:0-4947 GCA_964637065.1 uncultured Puniceicoccaceae bacterium | reverse complement strand
CGAGGAACCTGCTGCCGCCTTGACTTCGACGTGAGTCAAACCCTTCCCACGCAAATGAGAACGGGCTTCACGCCTATCGTTCGCATCCAGTTCTCCGGGAATTGTCCGACCTCGGGAATCAATTGCGACATAACGAAAGGTTGCCATGAAGGGGATGATTGCAATATGAGGCGTGCGCGGCAGTTGAAATGCCTTATTCCGAATGAGGATTAGGAGAAAGAGGTTGTTCGACGGATGAAGACGAAAGTTCATCAATGTTACCATTTCCGTTTTCTTCACCAAAGCCCTCGGCATAGCGAACCACCTCATCCAAGGTGGTGAGACCTCGTTTTACCTGCTCCCAACCACTGAGTTGAAGACTGCGCATTCCTTCCTCGATGGCCACTTGGCGAATGTCGGGTGCAGCGGCATTCTTGATGACGAGCCCATGTATGTCATCACTCATGGTCATGATCTCAAAAAGACCGACTCTTCCTCGATAACCGAGATTTTGGCACTCCTGACATCCCACGGAGGCCAAGACCTTTTCTCCATGAACGGTTTCCTCGGGAGAAACGCCGAGGAGCGAAAGCGTGGCTCGCAACTGAACTTTATCCATGCCTGCGGGAGACGCGCAAAGCTTGCAAAGACGACGGACGAGCCGCTGGGCGATCACCATCTCGACTGATGAGGCAATCAGAAAGGGCTCGATTTCCATATCGATCAAGCGGGTAATTGCTCCCGGGGCGTCGTTGGTATGAAGAGTGCTCAACACGAGGTGGCCCGTAAGGGATGCGCGAATGGCGATGTCGGCAGTCTCGGTATCGCGAATTTCCCCGACCATTATGACGTCGGGATCCTGACGGAGAATCTCCCGCAAGGCGCTTGCAAAATTAAACCCGATCTCGGCATTCACCTGAGTCTGGTTCACTCCGGCGACTTCGTACTCGATCGGATCCTCCACAGGCATTATCCGGGGTTCCGGCTTGTGAATCCGCCGGATAAAGGCGGGCAGCGAAGTCGACTTTCCGGAACCGGTGGGCCCCGTCACCAAAACTATGCCATGAGGTTTCTCCAAAATGGCTGCGATTTTCTTCTCATCCACTTCGAGCAAACCCAACTCTGGCATGGACAAAGGTTGCGACTTCTCATTGAGAAGACGCAGACTGACACTCTCACCGTAGAGCGTGGGTAACGTAGACACGCGAATATCGAGGTCGCTCTGGCCTTGCGTAAAGGTGATGCGACCACCCTGCGGTCTACGTTTCTCCGAAATATTGATCCCGCTCATGATCTTGATGCGAGAAATGATGGCGTCCTGAAAACTGCGCAAATTGTCGGGTACGCGGACGGGAACGAGTTGACCGTCGATTCGATAGCGAATCTGGAGCGTATCCTTGTGCGGTTCGAAATGAATGTCGGTGGCGCGATCGACGATAGCTCGTTGGATGACTTCGTTTACGAAACGAATGATCGCGGCGTTCTGGTCCTCCAAGTCGTCTCCCTCTTCCTCGGCGTCAAGATCGAGGTCCGACTCCTCTAGACTGTCCGCCCCTATGCCGAAGTTTTCCGTAATGGCGCGCGCCACCGCCTCGGGGGAACCGAGCAACCAAAGGGGTTTCTTCCCGGAGACCGCGAAAACCCAACGGCTCATCCTGTCGGTGGGAGGCCAAGCGGTCACGATTGAGAGTTTTCCCTTGTTGGAGACCTCGATAGGTAAGCAGCAATACTCGTGAATGAGGCGCAAGGGTAGCAAGCGAGTGGCGTTCTCGGGAATCTCGAAGTCTTGCAAGACCTCCAACCCCGCCCGAGTTCCCATTTCCCGAATTGTTTCCTCCACAGACTTTGAACTCTTGGAGGCAAGCAGGCGGGCCCGATCCTCTATGGGAGCGTTCAAAACGTTCACCTTGTCGACGTCGCTCAACCCGGGCCACCAGTCCAGTTCGGACGGGGATGGCCCTCGCGGGGCAGGCAGAGCGGCAAGCTCGGATTCCTTGCCCAAGCCCTTTGTCGAGGACCCGTTGGTCGAATTGCCCTTTTTCTTGAACATTCCTAGGGTTTCCCGCCGACACGCACCCTGCCCCCGGTCGTAGTCCCGGTTCCGGGCCTAGCCGTGGTATTGGGCAATCGCGGAGGTATGGTAACGGTACGCTTTACACCTCCCCTCGAAGGCAAGGTAACGCGCCTTGCAGGAGGCTTTGGGGGTGACTTGGATGCAGTGGGCTTCTTGGAAATCGGTTTCGGCTTGCCTTGCCCGGGAACGGGCAGGGTCTTGTTGGCGGATTCCTTCAAGGCCAAGGTCATGCCGCCCTTCAGTTTCAAAACCTCGTTCTCGTCGTCGAAGCTTTCCACCTCGATTCCCGCTTCGCTCAACCCCTCTCCCTCGGTCACCCAAAAACCCTTGTTCTTGACCTTGTCGTGCACACTGAAGTGCCAAACGTCCCGATAGCGGAAGAAACCGCGAAGTTCTAGATTGGGATTAACCGGCTTGGGAGGTGGGGCGGGGGCAGCAGGTCTGACGACTGGTTGAGGAGGACGGGCAGTCCTTGCTCCCGGCGGCAGGAAGGGATTTTCCTGAGCGAGAAGGTGGAGTGAGGCGGCACCGAAAAGACCATGACAAACGAGAAGAAAGCAGAATGTGTTTTTATTCATGTTAATAATGGCTTCAATCAAGGATTCCCAAAGTTTAAAATTGGTGGCTGGGATGGCTCGTCGCGTTCACTGAAACTAGAACGACGAGTCGGGGAATCCTTTGAGGATGGAGGATTCAGAGCACGACCCGAAGGAGAAGTAAAACGTGGCCTATAATCGGGAGAAAGGCGTTGATCGATATTGGTGATGTGTTCAGCAGTCCGGTCCTCGCCGGGCTTCAGGATTGTGGGGCGCAAGAAGATGAGTAGTTCGGTGGGCGTATATTTCACGGCATTCGGACGAAAGAACTTCTTACCGAAATAGGGAATGGAACTTAGGAAACGATACCGTTGCTCCGTCGAATCCACTTGCACCTCCTGCAAGCCTCCGAGAACGAGGATCTCGCCATCCCGAACTGTAACAAAGGACTTGGCCTCGCGGATTTTCTTCGCAGGAAGATTCTGCCCTTGGTATACGTTGACTTCGGTCTCGTCGAATTTCTCTGCCTTTACCTCCACTTCCATGAAAATGGATCCTGGGGAAACCAATGTTCCGTTTTCGTCGAATAAGGGCAGGCCTATCTTCGGTTTCTTGATCTCGAGTGCAGGCTTCGCGTTGATTGTATCCCGTTGCCCGGTCGAACTTGTACCATCTGTAGTGGTTCCTCCTCCGTACCCGTAGGTTGGCACTACGATGCTTCGCTCGTCCTCGATGAGTATATGCACTTCGGGGGCGTTGTGAGATACCATCAGAGAAGGGGTAGAGAAAATGCGAACGTCGTTTCGCTCCTGTGTGAGTGCAAATATCTGGCCCCATGCTATTTCCGTCAGTTTCCAGTTTTGCATTTGAAAAGGAACGGCAGTAGCCAATCCAGGTATAACAAGTTGCCCGCCAAACGCATCTCCGGTACCCAAGGAACTTTCTATTCTCGAACTCGAGATATCATCATCAGTTCCCGGAAGCCCATCAGCCCCGGGCAGAATCTCAAACACAGTCCGCTCCACATCTTTTGTGTATTTGAGATCCTTGAATAGGGCGTCGATTCCTCGCTGGTTCTGCTCGGTAAGATCGACCATGACGAAGATGGTGTCGATACGAGCCATCGGAAGAGGGTGGTCGAGGGATTCGATCATTCGACCAATCTCATCAATATCGGCCTTGGTGCCGTAGACCAGAATGGCATTGCTGCGCTCGTCTGCAGAAATTGTAATGAAGTCGCTGAACTCGTGAGACCCCTCGGAGGAGGATGCGTCTGCAGCGGGAGTGGAAGCAGGTTTGGCAGCTCCGGGAGTGGGCGGTTTTGGAGCTCCGGCATTGGCAGCTTGCGGACGTGCGGAAGATGACTTTCGTCCCTGCACCTGCTGCTTGATTCGCTGTTGGTTCTTAATGACCTCGTCGAGAATGGCTTGAATATCCTTCGACTCGGCATGCTGAAGCTTGAACAACTTGGAGGTGGTCTTCATCTTAACCGGGGCATCGAGCGTCTCCAAGATGAATTCTATCGTCTCGAGGTTCTGCGAACGCGTCACGACGACAAGCTTGCCCGTGCGGTCATCGGAATCGACTTGAGTAGTGCCGCCGAGAAACGGCTTAAGGCTACCCTCGATCATCGACTTGAGCTTTGTCTCAAGTTCTCGGGCGCCGGCGTGCTGCGTGTTCCATACGAAGAACTCCGTGCCCAAGTCCTCCTTTCGTACGGGACGATCAATGGTCTCGAGCAATTTCTCCATCCGCTGCAGGTTGAGCAGCGAGTCGGTAATGAGGAGGCTGTTGGCCTTTTCGAAAACCATGATGGTAGAGACATTGGGGGTGGCGAAGGCATTCAACTGCTCCCGCACCTCGACCGCCGGAGCATTGAGAAGATGAAACATCTTTATGAAGATACGCTGACTGGGGGCAACGGCCGCAGCGCGACCATCCAACCAAATGGGAACTTGCGCATTCACCCCTAAAGCGGGGACCGCTTTCCAAAAAAGGCGGTCGATCTTCGTGATGGCGATGCCGTTCATGGACAGCAGACTTTCCACAGCCATAAGGGATTCTCTCTTGGTGAGATCCGTAAAGCTATCGAAATTCAGCTGGATCTGGGGCAAATTCTGTGGTCGCAGAATGTAGCGTCCCGTCCAGAGCTGAAGCATCTCGATGGCCTGCTTGGCATCAAGGTCGCGCAACTTGAGACGTTCCATCGGGGCATCAAGTCCCTCGATGCCGGACAATTCGGAAGGGTCGGAAAAGATACTGGCCCCTCCTATGAACCCCTCTTCTTCAGCTCCGGGGACGACGGGGGCCACAGGCCCGGGAACGGCAGGCCCCGGGAAGACTGGTCCGGGAGCCACT
>CAZWTI010000256.1:0-3320 GCA_964637065.1 uncultured Puniceicoccaceae bacterium | reverse complement strand
TCCGGATTGACATACCCGACCCTCGCTCCTCCCTCTATGGACATGTTGCAGGCGGTCATCCGTTCCTCCATGGAGAAGTTTTCGAAGACCGAACCTGCATATTCGTAGGCAAATCCCGTGCCACCGTTCACTCCGAGGACGCGGATAATATGCAGAATGACGTCCTTAGCATAGACCCCGGTTCCTAGTTCGCCCTCCACATTAATCCGGCGAACCTTGAGTCTGTTCATGGCTAGCGTCTGAGTGGCTAGCAGATCGCGGACTTGACTTGTTCCCACGCCGAAGGCAACGGCACCAAAAGCCCCGTGGGTGGAAGTGTGGGAATCCCCGCAAGCTATCGTCATGCCCGGTTGCGTTAATCCCTGCTCGGGACCGACTACGTGGATGATTCCCTGTTTTCCCGAGTCGACGTCGAAAAAAGTGATATCGAATTCCTCGCAGTTCTTTCTCAATTCCTTTATCATCGCGTCAGCCAGTGAATCCGAATAAGGTTCGCTGGCTTCGTCGGTAGGGACTATGTGGTCCACCGTGGCGAAGGTGCGTTCGGGATAACGCACGGGCAGGTTTTCTTCCCGAAGCATTCCGAAAGCTTGCGGACTCGTTACCTCGTGGATTAAATGACGACCTACGAATAATTGAGTTTGGCCATTGGATAGCTCGCCCACCGTGTGGGTGTCCCATACCTTCTCAAGGAGATTGCGAGATTTCATGAAAGCGATTTAATCTAATCCACGACGACAGACGGGCAAGGCAATATGGGACTGGGTTTTGTTAGGTAACCCTGGGACGAGTACATCGGAAGCACTTTTATACCTTTAATCTTTTGCCTTCGGCTCCAAGGTGCGAAGAATAGGCTTCACGAACCTTCCGCAATCTATTCGCACCCTCCGTCGTTTCTTCATTTTTCTTTGTTTGTTCCTTCAGCAGATTTTCCAGCGTTTGCGCATTACGACCCTGAATATCGATGATGCAGTCCAGGATTTTGGAGAATGTCGAGTTTTCACGCGGATCGTCATCCAAGGCATCGCGAGACTCGAGTACTGAGCGCAAGGCTTCGTCCTTTGACTTCAGGATCGCTTCCAGTTTGTCCAAGTCTACGGCAACGATGGCCTGTGTTTCCGAATTCAGAAGTTTTTCGTAAACTTCCAAGGCATCGGAAAAAGCTTTTTCCTCGGGACTCATGGGCCGAGGCAGAACGTCGGTCGCGGAACCGGTCGACTAGGCTTGCAGAGAAAGGGTGCCCGGATCGCCGCTTACGTCATGCTCGGGGTTTTGGGTCAGCATCTCGGCCCAAGCGTCCCGCAGTTCGTTGATTGTCTTTTCAGCCTCATCAATGGGGCTGACCTCTTTCTTCAGATTGGCCTGCTGAAGTTGATGCAAAACGTAATCATACAGACGATATAGCGTTCCGGGAAGGTCTCCGGGGACGGACATGTCTAGGGAAGCCTGTAGTTCCGTAACGATATTTTGAGCACGAATGAGATTGTTGTTTATGTCCTCGTTCCGCTTCGTGAAATCTTCTTCATCAAATGCCTTTCTGGCACCCGCCATAAAACGAAGGGCTCCATCGAAAAGCATCAGGACGAGTTTGCCGGGACTTGCAGTCTGTATGGACTGGGCCTTATAGGAGCGAGCGATCTTGTCGTACTGCATATGTGACGGATAGGATTTTCAGAAACGTCCTCAGGAGCCGAAATCCTCGCTGTCGATCAGCTTTTCGGCTAATTTGTCCAGAACATCGTCGTCGGGCCAGTTGGGGGTGGACGCCAAAGCTTTTCCGCGTTCAACAACTTCGGGACGAACTTCGGGGCCGGTGGAATCCACCTTTGCCGCAAGGGCTTGGACGTCGGTTAAGTTTGTTGAGGCTTCGGCTCCATTGTCGGTCTTCGTCTCGGACTTTTGGGCAGGCGTTAGTGGCGCCCGATTAATTCTCGAGACGCCCGAATCGGCATCAACTGAGATGGAGTCCATAAGAAATTATTCCTTTCTTGTTGATTAAGGTATTATTTAGGATGACTGAATAGTGAGAGTTTTGCAACCTTTTTGCAGCCTTTTTTTAGCGTATGGGGAGTGTCGAGAAAGTGGCGGCGGCGACGTATTTTGCAAAGGCTCTCGGGGATGACAGCGCGCTGCCAGTTGTGCGGTGCGAGATGTTTCCGATTTGGGCTTTTCTCTGGAACTGGTTTGCCGCGACGATCACCTCCGCCTGTCCCGCATCGAAGGTCTCGTCAATCGCCCAAAGGAAATCGGCGCTCTTCAGGTCCACGAGCTTTGCCCTGACTCCCAAGGCAAGTGGTCGGTAGGCTCGATAGGAGTCGATATCCACGAACAGAACCCCGCTCGCTCCCGTGGCCCGTTCTAGGTCGATGAGAAAGGTTTCCGGCAGTTCCTCCGCGGAGGAGACGCGCCTTTTCCCGAAAAGTAGTTTCATCCGGTCGGGAGAAACTCGAACAGTCTCGAAAAGCCTCTGCTTGGCCAATTCCTGATGAAATACGTCGTCCACGTATCGGAGAAGAGGAATGGCGGGGTCGGAATGGTGACAGGGAAGGACGGCAACCCTCGTGAAGCTCGCGGGCAGGCGCTCGATTGGATACAGGTTCGTGGGTTGGAAGGGTTCGGCCTCTCTAATAACTTTCTCCTGCTCGAATTTGCGGCAGGAGGCGAAGGTCATGACGAGGCAGAGGAAGGTGAGCGCAGACGTAGTTTTCATTATTTCTTGTTCGCGAAGGAATTCGTCAAGGTTTGCATCTGTGTGTTGAGCTTCGATTGCATCTCCTCCATGCGTATGAAGCTTTGGCTGAGGGCTTTCTCCCTTTGCTCGAGGTAGCGATTCATGTCCTCGATTCGATCGTCTATCCTCTTGTTCTGGGAGTTCAGACTATCGATGTGGGCTTTGTAGGCGCCCTTGTATCCGGATTCTTGGTCGCCGCTCAGGAAGTTGCTAAGGAAGTCGTTCAGGGAATGCGTTATGCCCTGGTAGGCCCGATAGGTGTCTTTGTTGTTGTCGAAGGCCAAGGGATTGGCGATTAGGTCTCCCGCGCCTGCGGCATTTCCTGTGTCAGGTTTGTTGGGGTCATCGTTTAACAGCTTGTCCGGAGAATAATTGGTGATGTCGTCTGCTGTCGCTGTCTTTGTGGTTTCGACGGCATCCTCTGAGAAGAGAGCTTGTACCTTCTCGGGGTTTTCCAGCAATTGTTCAGTTAGCTTGGCGGAATTCTTGATCTGCATTCGGTCGCTTCCGGTTCCGAAGTCGAGCCCGATGTCAGCAAGCCTAAAGGAAGAGAACTTGGGGTCGTGAACCACCCAAGCCCCTGCTGGTG
>CAZWTI010000255.1:0-5907 GCA_964637065.1 uncultured Puniceicoccaceae bacterium | reverse complement strand
CCATCTCCGACCGATTATCTGACCTTGTGGAATTTCGTAACTTTGTTTGATTGCCGCCTGCAAACGGATTGCTTGCAGGGAGAGTTCTTAGATTTTGGGGGAATCATCCGCGAAAGCACCAGCGTGCCCGTCATCGCCACGCTCGTGGTCGGTGCCTTCATTGCGAGCCTCGTGTGCCTTGGCGATAGGCCAGCAACGACTAAAGCACGCCGCCGCGACTGCATGTGAATCAGTTGGGTGTGCGTCAGGGGTTTGCGAACGGGGCTAGATTAGCTCGCGGACAACCTCGCCATCGGGTAGTGCGTACATGGGGCAATCGTCCGGCGTTTTCAACTCGGCTTTAGGGTCTAAGCCGAGTGCGTGGTACACAGTGGCGGCAAAGTCGGGCACGGATACGGGATACGGGGCGATCGGTGATCTCCGCCGCGTGTTTGTCAGTGGCTCCCAGAACCATGCCGGTCTTGATGCCGCCGCCGCACAAGGTGAGGCTGAAGGCGTTTTTCCAGTGATCGCGCCCGGGGCCGCGTGCGTCGCTGTTGAGACGCGGGGTGCGGCCGAATTCGCCGGCGGGGATGACGAGGGGGGCGGCCATCATGCCGCGCTGGTAGAGGTCATTTAACAACGCCGCATAGCCTTGATCATAGGCGGGAACTTCCTTGCGGAGGCGGGGGAAGATTTCTGGGTGATGATCGTAGCCGTACCGGATATAGCCCTTGACCGTCACGAAGCGCACGCCTGCCTCCACCAACCGACGGGCCAGCAGCAGGCCTTGGCCTACGCGGTTGCGGCCATAGGCGTCGCGCACCTTTTCCGGTTCTGGCACTGGACAGGAGGCCTAAGAGGCCTGCATAAAGGCAGGACGGTTTCGGTAGGATGGTTTTGTGGATTGGAATGAAGTTCTCACTACTTTGCCTCCCAAGCTCCCTGAGAGTGGTCACTATTGTAGCGGAAGAAAAGGCGAATCCCGTCGTTGGTCGTCTTGGTATTGAACCAAAGCCAGCTGGAGGTGCCGTAGTCGTATAGAAATGGGTAGGCATTCTTGGACGTCCAATGCCATCCGCCTAGGTAGTCAATCCATGCCCAGACGGAGTCCTCGGAGTAGGGAACCAGAAATATCCATCCCAAGGATTCGTGATGTATCCATTGGGTCTCGACTTGATGCCAGTAGACTCCGAACCAATTGCTCTGCCACCAGCCCCATCCCACATAGGCGGATCCGGGGATGCGCGCGATGGGGAGTTCGTCTCCCGAGCCGACGTACCGGAAAATGGCATATACTTGTCGGTTTTTGGAGAGGGTTACAGTGGTTGAGGCCAGTGAGGAATCTGTCACACCTTCGCCCTGCCATCCGAGAAAGACGTAACCGGCGCTTGCGCTTGCCTCAATGGTGCGGGAGGAGCCTTCCCCGAAAACACCGCCGCCGTTTACCGAACCCGCGCCCTCTGGGAATACGTTCAGACCTAGGGTGACAAGGCCGGGAGCATTGGTGGAATCTCCTCCCCCGCTTGCTTCTGCCGACAAATCCTCGGGTTGAGTGGGTCGTCCGGTCTTGTGACCCCATTCGACGTAATGTTCCTTTAGCTTGTCTGGATTGGTGCCTATTGTAGTTCTCAAGTCCGGATTGAGTGTGAGGTAGAATTCGGGGTCAAAGTTCTCGAGCGCCTCCGCCAAGACGCGTTTAGGCATGGATGTATCCGCAGTCGAAGATTCTCGTTGGTCGGCTGGGCGGAATTCTCGGCCTTGCTTGTACCCGTGGGAAACGAAATGTTCCTGGGCACCGTCTGGGTCGTTGCCCAAGGTGGCGGCGAGATCGGGGTTTTCGGCGAGGTAGATTGCGGGGTCAAAGGATTTTAGCGCCTCATCGAGAGAAAGGTCTTCCGGGAGCCTGCCCTTGATTGTCTCGTCGACCGTGGATTCCTTGTGGGGTTCGCCATTGGCATGACCGATGTTGATGAAGTGTTCTGTGGCGGCGTCCAAGTCGTTGCCGAGAGCAGCGTGAATGTCGGGATTGAGTTTCAGGTAGATAACGGGATCGAATTCGGTCATGGCCTCATCGAGAGATGGGGTGGAGGAGTCGGGTTGCGGGGTCTGTGCGGCGGTAGAGGTGGTGAATTCGAGACCTTTCTTGTAACCGTAAAGGATGAAGTGGCCTCTCGCCGCCGAGTCGTCATCCGTCCCGAGGATGGTTGCCACTTCCGAGTTGCTGGCCAAATAGGTATCGGCGTCGAATGCTTCCAAGGCATGATCGAGGGAGGTAAAGCCGTGTGCAGGAGATGGAGTGGCATTGGCGTCGAAGGTGGCGGGGACGTAGGCGCGCCCTGCCTCAAGGCCGTACTCGACGAAATGATCCTTGGCCTTGGCCAAGTCGGAACCGAAGAATGCAGCCAGGTCGGGGTTGAGAGTCAGGTAAGTCACCGGATCAAAAACAGTCAAGGCCTCCTGTAGGGTCTTAGGCTGGTTTTCAGTCGGCTTAGCTGGTTGGGTTGCTGTGTCGGCTAAATGAGGTCGTCCTTCTGCAAAACCTTGGTTTACGAAGTGCGTCAAGGCTCCCTTCGGGTCATTTCCGAGGGTACTTTTCAAGTCGGGATTTCTGGCTAGGTAGACAATAGGATCGAAGGAGGAAAGCACGTCTGAAAGAAGATCGGGGAGCTGCGTGCCGTTGCCTTCTGCATTTCCGCCAGAGACACTTTCAAACTGGGCTACTAGAGTTTGGTTCGAGGTGAGAGATATGGTGGTTTGCGAAGCTTGCGAGTCAGCCACTCCTTCACCCTGCCAGCCCACGAATCGGAATCCATCGTTGGCAATGGCTGAAATAGGTTGATTGGAGTTTGCAGCGAAAAGTCCCGAGCCATCCGTTCGTCCGCCGTCGGTCGGGGAAACGGAAAGTACAAGGGCGAATTGGGGAGTATCCACCTTCTCGAAAAAGGCCGAGATGACCCGGTCGGAAGCAAGGTCTACGGTGGTGGCGGTTGCGTTCTTGTCGAGGATGCCTTCTCCGCTCCATCCTAGGAAGCTGTAGCCCAGTCCCGGACTTGCCATTATGGGGTGGTTGGGAGTGTAGCCGTAACGGCCCGAACCTGTCGTCCAGCCCGCTCCTTCGGGAGAAATCTGGATGGTCAAGTTGATTTCGCCGATTTGTACGAAACGGGCTACTATCCGACGGTACTCGGTAATGGAAAAGATCAGAGTGGAATCTGTTTTCTCGTCAGGAAAGAGGCCATCGCCCGACCAAGATTCAAATCGAAACCCTGCCTTGGGCGAGGCAGTTAGCGTAACGTTGGAATCATGTTCCGCCGGGTTGTCTCCCTGAAAAGTCACGTTCCCTCCTTCTGTCGGAATGCCGGAGTAGGAGATGGAATGTGTTTGTCGTTGGAAAGTGGCAGTGAAAGACTTGTCGGAGAGCATTTCCACGCTGGTGGTGGCATCTTTTGGATCGAAGGTATCGGCAGCGGTGACGTCGGAGTCGACCACTTGAATCTCGTTGCCGTGGCCGGCATGATCCGATGCCGCATAATAAAGCAGCGCCGGTGTGGTCGCCGTTACTGCCAAGCTAATTGTGCCGCTATCCGCCGGGACACTTGACACACCCTCTGTAAATAGTACTCCACCGCCATTGAGGCCGTCCGGAGTGACGCTGAAATGTAATTTTTTACCCAAGGTGGAACTACCGTCCAGATTGAAGTTGTATGTATTACCCCGGACTAATACTAGTCCGGGACGTTCCTGACCTTTTATGCTGTACGAACCCTCGGCAGATATGGTCGTGGATACGGAGACCTCGTAATCAATGGCTGTATTTTTTTGCCACTCGACGAATTTGTACCCAAGCGAGGGTATCGCGCGTATCGTGGCCTTGGAATCGTAGGCGTATGAAGCGCCGCCAATTACCATGCCTCCGGCCGTGGAATCCGCGTGGGCGGAACCGTCTGCCTTCAAGGTGATTATGGAGTGATTGAGGTTGTAGACGCCGGATTGGAAGTTTGCCGTTACGGTTCCATCGCCGGTGACGACGTAAGAGGTGGTGGAAGCGAGGGGGTCTTCGATCCCATCTCCCGTCCAATGGGTGAACGTGCTCCCGGGCTTGGGCGTTGCGATCAAAGCTATCTTTGTATTGTAATCGAAATCAAGTTCGTTGGTGGATGTGCGAGCATCACCTGCATAGGATGGCTTCTTGTCGATGGTGAGGTGGAATTTCTTGGCGGTGTATTCGGCTGTTATTGTTCTGGGGCCGTTCATTAGGACGGTTGTGGAGAGAGCTGTGGCATCGGTCACGTCGATGCCTTGCCAACCCGTGAATTCATAGTTTTCGTTTGCGGGTGGGTTGGCGTTCAACGTGACTAGGGTTCCATGTTCGTATTCTCCCGAGGGATCGTTCCCAAGCGATCCACCCGCCGTGGCAGTCGCCGTCAGGGAGTGGCGCTTGAGCTTGAAGGTGGCCTCGATGTTGAAGTCGGCCACGAGAAGCAAGTTGGCGACGGCCTCGGTGGCGTTGGGAAGGATTTCAGCATCGGTCATAGTCAAGATGCGCAGCGGGCTACCCATGGAACGAGTGGAAGGAGAATTGTAATAAAGGATGTCGGGTGCGTTTTCGGGAACCACGAAAGTCAGGGTTCCCGCAGTCACCCTGCTCCCGGTTACTCCGGCTAGGTATTCCCCATCATAACTGGAAGAGGCTTCCGGTTGACTAGAGATGTAGAAAGGGTACGCGTTCTCGGTATTGACTTGGAACACATAGGTGAATCCGCGAATGAGGTTGATTTCCGGTCGCTCCCTGCCGTCGACCATGAAGGCCGGCTTGCTTGGTGCGTGGGATTTGCTTCCAAGGGTTACGGTGTACGAGGCGTTTTTGTCGATGTTCCAGCGGTCGAAGTCGTGTTCAGCGTCCGGCGTCGCGGCGAAGACGGAGTTGTGACCGTGAGAAATTGTTGTGCCCCCGCCGACGGCGGTCCCGCCTTCCCCGGCGGAGACCCCCAGCTTTCGTACGTTACTGGAGAAATGCGCGGTGACGGAAGAATTGCCGTCGAGATTCACTGTAACGGAGGAGTTGCCGTCGTCGGGAACGAAAGTGATGGAATCCGAAGTCGTCCATCCTAGAAAAGTTTTGCCGTCGGCCGCGACGGCGGAAATCAAGTGATCTGAATCCTGAACTGCCGGTCCTGCTCCCAAGGTGGTTCCGCCGTCCTCGGGAGATTTAAGAATTTGGAGGTTAAACGAGGCCGGAGGTATGGCGGCGAAGTTGGCCGTTAGTGTGACGTTGGAATCTATGTTGAAGGTGTAGGGGTTTTCCGTGGTTGCCCCGGTTCCCTTGCCGGAGGTCCAACTCCACTCCTTGAGGTAATATCCCCGAGGACCCTCTGAGTCTGCCGTTCCCGAGATGGCCGAGACGGTCACGCTCGTGCCGTAGGGGAAAGAACCGCCGCCGGAAACGCTTCCTTTCCCGCTCACGATTGCAACGGCCTCTAGATCGAGGGGATCGAAGTTTGGCGTCAGGGTGATGTTGCGATCGGGCATTCGAACGATTGCGACCGAGGAGTTGATGTCCGAGAGGGTGTCAACATCACCGGACCAATTGGAGAAAGCGTATCCGTCATGAGGAGTTGCAGCGATGGTTACGTTGGAGTCGAACAAGAAGGAGCCGCTTCCGTTGGCGGCTCCGTTAGCTACCTGTCCGAGGGAGAGCTTGTATGAGTTCTTGGCGAACTTGGCGGTCAGGCTTGCGGTTCCCGTGACCGTGAAGGAAGCCGCGGATAGGGTAGGATTGGCAATGTTGGCCGAGCCGCTCCAAGACCATTGGTCGAAGCTCCAACCCGCCGCCGGCTTGGCTAGGAGCGAGGCGTGACTAAAGTGGACAAAGGTGTGCGAAAAGGACTGCGTGCCGTTTACTTCGCCCGCTCCGGAAACGGAGGC
>CAZWTI010000254.1:0-5241 GCA_964637065.1 uncultured Puniceicoccaceae bacterium | reverse complement strand
AGGTATTGACAATATCCTTTCGAGAGCTCTCCTCAAGCGTGCCGGAACCAACAGCTAGGGCGGTTGACAACTGTAGGCTTTCTTCTGCCATTAGCGCAGGGATACATTGCAGATAGGACAAGCCAACATTCACGGGGATGTCACTCCAGTCTCCACCTCCTGGTGGCGATCCGTAGAAACGCTGGAGTCTGGCGACTTCAAACTCACCTCCGGAGAAGTCATCTCCGGACTGGCTAAAGGGAGAGTTGTCTCCATATCAGCCTGAGCAGCCGAGACGATCTGCATCCTCTGAGCGCCACTAATTTTGGCAAGTACTTCGGGTGATTCCTGTAGGCCCGGCAAAAAGAAGACGACAAGCTGCTCGATCAGATTATCTATCCTTTCGATTGCTTGATCGCTGACCTCCTCGTCGCTGTCGCTTGACAAAGCTGTTATTTTTCCAAACATCTTCTGCGCTTTGAACAGCAGCTTTAGAGGAGTTTGATTCCACGACCTCATCGGGAAATCCACTCCATCAATGGTTATGAACTCTTCTGTATTCTCACTGGTTGAAAGATTTAGTTTTTGTGCCATGTTTTATTTTTCACTCCGCACGAAGGGGCTCTCTTGTTTTTGTTGACAGGAAAGAAATTCTACTCTTTGTCCTCCGCTTTCACCTCTAGCGCTATGCCTAACTTCCGAAGGCGTAATCGCAAATCTGTGACCTGCTGCATATGTTCCCGAGCACGTTTACGGTGCAGCGACAACTGCCTCTTGTGGAAGCGCGCCGAGGTGAGGTGAAGCTCCTCAGCACGCTTCAAACGGTCAATGGCTACCACATCAGACATACTAGGATGCAGCTGACTCCTGCATTATCATGGTTCCGAATTCGGCTCCGGATGCGGCGGATATGTCGTAGATCGCAGTGAACTCAACAGCCAGGACGCTAGCAGATTTCGAGAAGGTCACACTCGGTGAACCACTTTGATACACTTTGGGACATTGGTATTGCATGTTCATAGCCGTGGCTTCCGTTGATTGCGAACCACGAATGATCAGCGCATATAGGGCGACATCTAAAGAGCCGCCGTAAGAAAGGCCGATCTTCTTCTGTCCTCCTACACCTGACCCTGGGGAGACACTTGCAACAGTCACGTCATTGAGAACGCGTCTATACTCTTCTGGAGAAATGTCCAGCAGGGAAACAGATATAACTAAGTCGCTTGCCGATCGGACAGCCTTTACTGGTCCAGTAACACCGGCTACCCGGATCTGATCGATCGTCTGCGAGTGGGATACTGTGACCCCGCTCTCATCTTGAGATGAAGTGCCAGATGTGCCTAGCTTCTTCCACGCGCTCGCTGGCGCCGCACTTACGTCGGGGAACGCCGTCCCGACAACCGCGCAATAGACATCGACTGGTCCGGCAATAATATCGAAGGGAGCTGTGTGTGCCATGATTTGTAACCTCTTTCTTTTTTCTTTCCTTTAGTGTTTTCTATGCCGCTATATGTTCAGCGGCGGTAACCATCCAGCTTTGGGCGGAGACCTTCCATCCAGTATCAGGGTCAACCGTAAAGAGTGCTCCTGAACTTGCCGTAGCATTATGAATGAGAACATCGTCGTAAATCTTTCTGACGGTGTGCTTCAGATCGCCATGCACAGTGCGGCGAACACGGTCCGCCTCGAACGCCGTCTCGCCGTAGCATAAGCAATCGATTCGTACAGTAGCCAGCTCGGCAAGCCCTCTATCGGCAGGCCCGCCAGCATAAGATAGGACAACGCACTTTCTGGGCATTGACCTAGCTTCTGTGCGTGGTAGTTCCAAGCAGAATATTCGCCCACTGGTTAATGCATATAAGTCAGGATCAGCCAGAAGCTGCTCTCTTAATGCACCGATAATGTCTGCTTGTTCCGCCACTATGCTGTTCCTTTCTCAAAGTGTGCTCTGATTTCCTTTAACAAAAACTCAGGAAAAAACACGTCTGAGGCTGCGCGCATAAAGCCACCTCTGTTCAGCTCTAGCCAGATCACATAATGAACGCCTGAGGCAGGATGAGATCCCCATTTACCTTCTATCTCACCTCGGCCTTTTGCTTCTGCAAATTCCCAGATGTTGACAGACTGTTCAGCATCTCCAGTAACATTCTTCCATCCGTCACCAACATTCATATGGTTCTCTTTGGCGTGCTGCACCATCTTGGACATAGTTGTATCGATCGCATTAATACAAGAATTCTCCATTCTCTTCTTGATGCCCTCAAAGCATTTCTCGATGTCCTTATCAGCAATCTCACCTTTCTTTGGAATTCCCTTCCAATCCTGATAGCTGAAGGAGCTGGTCACAGAACCTAAGCGATTCTTTACGGCAGGGTCAAACTTTCCTGAGCTCATCAATCTACCTTCCTCATGCTGACCAGGGTTGCGTTGGCATTCTTCTCTTCTACAGCAATGATGTCTAGCGGCCCTTCCCAGATTGTTTTGCCTAAGCGATCCGTTATCGAGCTGACGCGGTCTCCCTCAATAACATCAGCAGTTGGTGAAACCATCGCCTGAATGAGTTGCTGTACCGCCACTTTGCCATCATCACTAATATCGTTTATCGACTTCGACCAAACAGCAGCAGGCATGTCACTGAAGTAAGGCTGATAATCCGGTGGTAACGGATTTCCAAAGTTATCCTCACCAGAAGAGCTACCCCTCTGGGTATTCACCCGGTATCGAAACATACCTCGAAGAAACTGATTCATAGCACCACCGTTGGGTTAAGAGATCCGAGAAGAGCGTTGCGCTCCTTTTCATAATCCATCAAGGATTGAACTCCAACACCCCCGCCGAAACTCATCTGGCCTTTAACCGCGTTATAGGCAATCGCTAGCTTGACAAGATCGACTTGCACGCGAGTTCTTTGATTTGCATCACTGACTGGTACATAAGTGATAGCAACGTCATCTCCCCAGCGACTCCTTCCATTGGTGCCGGCCTGGAGTCTTCTCAACTCTCTCGATCCGATGACCCTATAATCGTCACTGGCCAACGTCGTGGAAGTGTCAGATATGGTTTCTACGACCGTCGTGATGGACGTAATTGGACGAGACAGGAACAGTGATCGAGTTTCCCCATCATGCGTTTCGGTATGAGTGGCGGCAGCACCGTAGAGCTCGACGATCTTAGATTCCGAGTCATCCAGGTATCGCCCCAGAGACGCATCATCTAAATCAGTATCGACATGAGCCCGCGCTTCAGCTACTGATAAAATCGCCACTACTTCTTACCCCTTTTCTTGGCGGCCTTCTTGACCGCTTTCTTGACTACCTTACGTGGTGCACTCTTAGCTACGACGCGCTTTGCTGGGCGTTTAGTAGCCTCTAGGCGGCGCTCCTTGGTCTTTGCGGGCAGGCGCTCTTTCTTGTTTTGTAGAAGCCCTATACGTTTTGCCTCGGCATCTGGTACTCTGTCTCCCGGAACTGCATACAAGATCCGTCCTGTAGGGCCTTCCTCAACTGCCCGACCATCTTTGTCTAAGTACACGCGAGTTGTCACTTCGTACACGATCAACCTCCCTTGCTGAATGGGGATATAGACTTGGCAAACTCTATAGCACGGTCCCCTAGAAATGCGAAGCTCAGCATGGTGACAAAGATCGCCCCAAGTACAGGAAGCTCCGCATCCCACTTGGATACAATCAGCGACCACCAGAAGCTGACGACAATCAACGTTCCTAGCTGCCGAACAACCTTAATCCAAGGACTCTGGCTCTTACCGCACTCAGAGCAATTCAATATCACACCTCACTATTCAGCGACGAAATATCTCAACCAGACGTTCAGCACACCAGCCGTCAGACTGGCCGTGGCAACCGTTAAAGTCAGCTCTCGCGCAGCAGTCAGTTTCACCGCAGTTGAGCCAGTATTATCAGGAATAATGTCATGAACGCCAGCTTGCCCGGCTCCGCCACTGATCGCAGCAGCAGCGCTCAAATCACCTGCGCTATTCAGCTTCAGTGCGATAGTCGCTGACCCACCTGAGGTCAGTGCTGTTGTCGTCTCCACCATACCCCCTACTACCAAGGCATTATCTGGGAGGGTCACCCCGAGACCGATGTCTCCTACGGCACCACCGTCAGTGGCAAAATCATACTTTGCACGTGCGATCCGCTCGACTGCTGACGACGTATACGTACCTTCTGCCAGTCCATCATTAATATCAGCCATGTAAATCCTCCAAGTCTTTTTTTATTGTCAATGCTATAGTTGCGTTACCTCTACGGACAGCCCAGTCACTTCACTAACTGTAAACTCCATGTCCCCAGAGCTGTTAGAAAAGACAGCAGTGGGAAAGGGTCCGCAGTAACGTACTCCCGTACTCGCTGGAACTGTGGCTGTTGGATCAGCAATCGCATAACCCGCCACGGTCCCTGGTGTAATCATAGTGACTAGGCAAGCGCCTGAACCTGTCTTAGCGAACCGCAGTACTACCGAACCGTCATTCTTCACCTGGTATGTGTCCGAAGTGGACAGATCAGATATGACGGTCGGAGCTACTCCGGAGACCGCAGCGTCGTCAGGTGTCAAGCGCCTTACAGCCATAGTAATTACCTCTCTTCTATATCGCTATCGCTACCTAGATGCCCGTTATGGAGCAGGCGGCCGCAGGGCGAGTCACTGCAAAGGCTGCCCTGAGTGTCCCGCGAATGTGTACTCTCCCCTTACTGAAATCGTCGTCCACATAGCCTGTTGAGACATTGATCCCTTCTCGCGCAGCAAGTATTGCGAATGAGGTTTCCATGCAGATGCCCGTGTTCTCCGTACAAGCTGTGCTGGTGACTACTGGGAGGCCCCAGAGGCGTGGCACGCCACTCTCTGATGGGTTGCCAAGGATATAGATGCCGTCCGAAGTTCTCGTCGTGCGGATGGCCGCCCAGTCATTCGGATGGAAGATGAACAGATTCGGCTCGGCTCTTCCTGTGGACTGAACTAAATTCAGTGCTGTGTATGCGGCGTCAAAGGTGGGGTCAGAACCTTTTGCGGTGGTCTGGATACCACTGACGTTCAGGATCCCGCGCAGGTTAGGCGCAGATCCGTTCCCCACGAGGAGCTGCGAATCAAGTCGCTGGCGCAACATGAACTCTAATCTATCCGCTAGATAGCCGCTCACCTGTGGCTCGTCAGATAATTGTTCGTCTGTAACGGGGATGCCGACGGCGATTTTCCGTACGGTGGAGCTGGTTTCTGTGAGGACAAACGCTGCCTCTCCAAATGC
>CAZWTI010000253.1:0-9247 GCA_964637065.1 uncultured Puniceicoccaceae bacterium | reverse complement strand
GGTTTTCCAGCAATTGTTCAGTTAGCTTGGCGGAATTCTTGATCTGCATTCGGTCGCTTCCGGTTCCGAAGTCGAGCCCGATGTCAGCAAGCCTAAAGGAAGAGAACTTGGGGTCGTGAACCACCCAAGCCCCTGCTGGTGTTCCCGGTTTGTCCCACCTGTAATAAGCGGTTCCGCCCCCGTTGTCGTTGTTCACTTTGACGACGTAGTCATGTACCAGCGCCGTACCCAGATCGGTTCCTAATTGATCCACGTCGCTGGTGCCGCTGTTGACTGCGTTTGTATTCGTGTCGATGGTGATGTCGGATCCATCGTCGCTAATGGAGCTCTTGGAGTGCGCGTAACTGTCCCCAAACACGATTTTGCGCAATTGGCTTCCCAAGCGACTTATCTCTATGTTGCTCGAGAAGGTGCCCGCAGTTACGCTGTCCCCCTCGTTATTTACGGCAACAAGACTGCGAACGTAATCCTGAGCGTCGTTGAATTCCTCGACGAATTTGCCGATCGCTCCCTTCGCGGGCGCGATGTCTCGTTGTACGGTAAAGGTGCCGACGTCGCTTACCGCTGCGCTGGAAACGTCGATCGTGAGGCCCTTGTAGCCATGAGAGTCGGCATCAAACACGGGCTGGTTGGCGTATACGTAGGAAGGCACGGTCGACCATGCCTGAGTCGCCGGGTCTTGAATTTCCTCGGTGCTGTCGTTTATCCTTATCTTGGCGTTGGCTCCCAGTTCGTGGTGCATTGTCCTGCCCACGCCCGGGATGACTTGTTGCCATTGCTGGTTGTCCACCGATGGATCGTCGGTCGATGTAATCTTCTCGTTCGCTCGCCAGTACGTCCACCTGCTCTGCAGCCCGATTTGCACGCGCACGAGGTCACCCTTGGAGTAGGATCCGGAGGATGAAAATTTTGGAAAAGTGGCGTCGTGGCCTTTGTAGCTTTCGGAACCGGAACCATGAGTCCCTCCCCAAAATTCTGTGGCCAGACCCATCATCTCGAGGATGTTCCCCTTGCCGACGTTTGCGCTTAGGTTGTCCCATTCGTAGGGGCGCCGACTGATGCCGTTGCTCTGTGGCCAACTTTCGCTGGAGTCATGACCAGGCGACTCGTGCACGACCACTCCTATGGAACCGGCTATGTCGCTCTGCAGAACGAAGCGATCGCCCACGGGATCGTAGAACAAGGTAACGTTGGCGTCGGAGGCGTTTACCCGCTCGATCAGATCGGCTACGGTGTCGTTCTCGACGTCGTACTCGATTCGGACGGCGCCCGGGCCCTCCCCGATGAAGAAGACACCCTTCTCCACCGCACCGGAGGCGTTGCCGTCGATGGTGAACATGTTTATATTGAAATCAGCAAAATTGGCGTCCTTGATCTTGGCCTGCAGATTTACCGAACCAAGGCTCTGACTGCTGGATATCGTCGTTTCCTGCACCAGTTCCCAGTAGGGGTCGGTTGGATTTTCCGCCATGGTCTTGGCAATGGGCGCGGGAGTGGGGATTTGCTTCCAAAAATCGGTGTCGACGTAGGACATCTTGTAGACGTAGTCGTCGTTGGGCGGTGCTGAGCCTCCATGATCGGCCGGATCGTAGAGCAAGTCCCAGTAGGATGCTCCCGGCCAAGGTTGATAATCAGTTTCTCCCGGCTGAGTTCCCATCTTGTCGTTCATCTGACTCTGCCAGTAAGGATTGTCTCCGTCATGGGAAGCAAGGGTTGCCGGGGCGGGCCAGACGACGCTGTCCGGTTTCTTGTTCACGTTCAAGTTCAGAGAGTTCGTCACCTTGTCCTGCGGACCATAGTCTCTGGCGCGGTAGTACTTGCCGCCCAGTTTCACTACGTCGCCGGTTTCGTAGTAGGCGGCGGCATCCCAATCGGCGATGGCATCCTCCGGTCGAAGCGGGTGCTCGAAATCATCGTGGTCGCCGATTTTCGCGTCGTCCTTGTTGGTGCCCGAGGCGCCTCCGCGAAAGGAGTGAATGTTTCCCACTCGATGCCATAGAGACAAATCCTGCGCGAGGTTTACCCTGTACCCATAGTCCTCGGGGCCCTTTGCGATGCTCGCGTCGGAGTCTGCGGGGTTGACGCCGCTTTCAGTGGAATCCCCGAGAAGGCGCGCCATGCCGGGTTCCACCTTTTGCCAGTACGTATCGTCAAAGTCGGTCCAAGAGTTGGCCTGACCATATTCCGTCCAGAACTTGGAGAACTCCCCGTTTGCCGAATCAGTGACTTCGGCCGTGACGTCGGTCCAGAACTTGTTCGTGTGGGCATCGCTCCCGACTTTGCTCAAGTCGGTCAACTCGGCCGTGACGTCGTTCCACCAAGTGCCGAACGCTCCGTCGTTGGGGTCGGTCAACTCGGCCGTGACGTTGGTCCACCAATTCTCGAAGTTTGCGTGGCTCTTGTCCGTCAGTTCGGTAATTTCGTCCCAGTAATCGGTTGAGTTTGCCGCGTTGCTCAAGTCGATCTTGGAGGTCACGTCCGTCCACCAACCCGCGTTGTTCAAGTTGGTTGCGTCGGCGGTTACCGTTTTCCAGAGGCCGTTTCCGACGCCTGCGGTTCCCGTGGTGTCCTGTAGCTTCGCCAGATTGGTGACGTCTTCCCAGACGTCTCCGACGGCAGGCGTCGCGGCGTCTGCGTCTTTGGTCCAGTAGAGGTTGTTGGCAACGGGAAGAGCAAGGGGGTCGACTCCGGCTGCCTGCCAGAAGCCTTTCGAGCCACCGGGAGCGACGTCGGCCGTGACGTCCTGCCAATAAGTGGTCCCGGCGGGGACGTTCAGCGTCACGGCGTTCGCTACGTCGTTCCACAAGGCGGCGGCGCTTGCTGGATCGACGGTGGCGTATTCCTGAATGACGCCCGCTCCGAAATTGGCGGCGGCGAGGGCTAGGGAGGCATGACCTGTCCCCCAATCGGCGACGTTTAGAGGGTCAGCGGGATCGTTCAGTAGTTCGCCTCCGCTGTCATTTCTATAAAACTTGCCGTCCGAGCCTCGAACCAAGGTTTTGTCGGCTGCTCCGTTACCGGCCGATTTTGGGAATGGGCCGGTCCAGTCTCCCAGGTAATCCTCCATGAAGTGGTAGAACTTGCCCGAGTCTTTCACGATTTCATCTGCACTATAAGCATTGGCGAGATTTGTCGAGTTGCCGTAGACGTTGTGCTTTGGAGTGTAAAATCCGGCGCCGCCCGAGCTTCGGATTGTTTTGGCGAAAGTGCCGCCTAGAGTGTAATCGGTATTGGCGGAAAAGTTTCCTATACCTGCAAAGTTACCCTGAGCCTCATAGAATTTTTGGTCGCCGCCACCCACGTTGTGAACGATTACCCCAGAGGCAAAGGCGGGGTCCGCCCCCTTGTTGTGGTCTTGCACGTCATTCCATTTTGCGGGCCCGATCGCCTCCTTGAAGGAAGATCCGTCGCCCACGACGTCACTCGCCGAATATTTCGTGGTTGTGACGTGGGCGATCAAATCCTGGAGGGCTTGCGTTGCCTTCCAGACAGTTCCCGCCGCGCCACTCTTGTCGAGAGCGCGAGTGTCCTTGCTCTTGTTCAGGACTTCGGAATAAAGAAGTGAACCGCCGGCCGTTTCGTGTTCCGCGACCTTGTTGCCCAAGAGTCCCGTCTTGACTCGAAAGTAACTGCCCCCCTTCTCCACGATAGCGCCTCCGGCATGGTTGATCTTGGATTTGGCATTGTCGTATTGGAGGGTGGCCGGATTCTTGAAATCCAAGAGCGATTGGTAGAAATCCGTCCCGATCTTGGCGAAGTCCCCGGAGTCAAAAAACGTTTTCACGGGACTTCCCCCAGCGTGGGTCCTCGTTGTGGCCCAGTTGGCGCCACCGCCATAAAAATTGTTGGATCCGTCATTCACCACTCTCTCGATCAATTCGGCTTGATTGGTGACGTGGGTGGGAGTGCCGGATGGATCGAATTGCTTCCACAGGGTGGCGGCGGCATGAGCGGGGATGGCTGAGAACTGGCCCTTGGCCTTGTAGAACTTGTCGTCCACCCCTTTGTTATGGACGATCTTGTTGATGGCCCATGACGGCACATCGGCTTTCCCATTGTCGTGGACTCCCACGTCGTTCCATTTTCCCGGACCTATTGCCTTCCAGAAAAACTTAACTCCACTTCTATTTGCCCTTACGTAATCGCCGACTGCGTACTGCGTCGGAGGGGATGTGCTAATGAGGGGGATGGGCCATTGCGCCGAGGCTTCGTAGAACTTGCCGTCGGTAGCGTTTTGCACGTAATCGCCGGGGGCCCAATCGTTCTTGTCCTCCACTAACGCTCCCCTGTGAGTGTTCATGTCATCCCAGCCACTCGGGCCCTTTGCTCGGAATACCTTTTTTTCCACGGCGGTTCCCGCCTTGCCGACCACGAGATCGTTGTCGTCGTATTTGCCTACGGTCGTGTCGCCGACGCCGAGGTGATCGATGAAACCGCCGTTCGACCCGAAATAGTCGTTTCCGGAAGTCAAGTTCGCCTTGTAGAGTTTGCCTTTGACCTGAATGATTTCCGGGCGAAAAACGTTCTGGCTGTGTTTTTGAATGCCTGTGTCTTTCCAAGTTGGCGTAGCCTTGGCTTTTCCTGCGTCCTTTAGGTCGACGAAGCCGGTCACACCTGATTGGAGGTTGGTTACGGTCTGGAAGTCGTCGGCGTCGTCGTCTCGGTCTCGGAGCGCCTTGAGGTAACTGTTGCCGTCGCCGGCCTTTACGATGTCGCCCTTTTTGTATTCGTTTACCGTCGTTGGCTTGTGATTGACGACGTTCGCAAATCCTGCGCCCTCAGCCACCGCCGTGAGGTCCACCGCCAATTTGTAATAACCTTGCTGATGATCCGGACCCGTGACGCGAACCGTTGCGTTCTGGGCGACGGGGGGGACGGTGGTTCCGGTCGGATCGTAAGCCGTGCTCGGCAAATCTGCGGTGGCCTCCCAAAGATAACCGTTGGCGTAAACCGTGTTTCCCGTGACGTAGCCGGCGTCGCCGTGCTTGTTCCATCCTCCGTCGAACTCCACTTCCTCGGTAGCGAAATCCTGCTTTCGACGGTACAGGAGGGGGTTGGATTGCCCGGCGGTGTCGATCGGGTCGTAACCCACGAAGAGACGATCGTCGGTCGGTCCGGGCCATTCGCCCAAGTCGTCGGGTCGAAGCCACGACTTCCATTTGCCGTGGAGGGGTTTTACTCCTGCTACAGGAGCATCGTCTTGGATAGTCGTGTTCCAAAGGGATACGCTGGTTCCGCTCTCGAAGTCCGCCAGTCGAGGTGCGTCGGGATCCCGGTCGAGCAGGCGCATAACCTTGAGGAAGTTGCTCGTGTCGGTGGGCGAACCCAAAACGGGTATGTACGGTATTCCGGATGCGGACAAGACGTTGCTGTCTATGACAATCTTGTCGTAGCTCGGGCTGGTTACGTCGTCCTCATATTCCAGCTGAATCTTGGTGTCGTCGGACTCAGGATCGAAATTGACCTGGTCGATGAGGTCTTGGAGCGTAGTCGTCGACAAGTCGGTGATGTTGAAGCTCTTTCCCTCGATGGTAAAGGTGCCCTTGGTTATGGCCGTTTGCAAAGGTAATTGAGCGAGAGGCAAGTTCTTATCGAGGGCACCACCCAAGCCGCTTGGTTTGCGTGTCCTTGAGGACATGGATGTGTAGGAGGCTAGCGAGACGACCTCGACCTTGAAGGTTCCCGTCATTGTGCCGGGAGCGGCGGTTGCGGAAAGCACTTTGGCCGAGTCTTGATCAATCGAGATTTTTCGAGCCTCAAACAAGTCGTCGTTCTGGAGAACGGTGGAGGCGCTCTTGAGGGTGTCCAATTGACCCTTGAGGAGACCGAGTTCCGACATTTTCTCGGTATTTTTCACCTTTTCCCGCTCCAGTCGTCTTTTCGGAATGGCTTCCAACTCGACAAGTTGTTCAACGACTGGTTTCCAGTCGAAACCTGATGCCAAACCTGTTAGGGCGAGGTCTGAACTCACTGGACCGCCTCCCTAGGATCGTAGAACCATCCATCAAGGCGATCGATGGTTATTGCACGCTTATGTAAATTTCTCTCCGGCATGTGCGTACTCACGCAAAGCAGGGTTTGCGCCACTTAAGGAAAGAAATTGTCTATGGAGTCACATGGTTTGCATATCAAGTTGCTTGGCATACCTTTTCCATAGTTTATAAATATTGCCCTAATTGTTCAGTAACCAACTAACTATTAATGTTTTATTTATAATTCTACCTGATCTGAATATTTAGACAATAAAGGAAGGAGCCACTGGCAACCTTCGGCCAAGGCCCAATAGTATTCCTTGTTTCTCTGTAGGTTGTTCCAACTCTCGTTGGGGCCGGAAATGTTCTTGATGCACCGCCGGTAGTTTACGAGTTCGCCTTTGGTTTTGCCCTCAAATAGAATGCTCCAGTCTTCCCGGCTCGAATCAACTAGTTGATTTATTTCCATGGATAATGCCTGTAAGTTCTTTGCCTTGGGATTATTGGCGTAATTGAGGTCGGCAAATTTTTCGGGCAAGGTATCTATTTTGAGTGCTGCAGATAGGCTACTCTCGAACAACCTTTCGACATAATGCCTAGTGGGTAAAAAAACTTTGGAAAGTTCAAAGCATTCATCAGTTTGCTTGAAGAGTTCGAACAGTTCTTGCTTGAACTTGGATGAGTCGCCAGTGGAAATCCAATCCAAGGCGTCATCTAAGGTTTGGTATGGGGCTCCTTCACCGCGAGCACCGTATTCTGCCAAGTTTCGGTACTGGATTGCGGGGTTTTGGGCAATGAATTCCTGAAATGTCTTGAGATATACGAATAATCGGCTTTCCACCTGGACTTTTTCCAAGGTGTTGCCTGGCAAGTTTTGCACACGGTCTGTTGAGTTGTAATGTCGACCGATGTCTCCATACGAGGAATCTTCGGTGTAATACTTCCCATCCTGTCTTATCGCCATATCTTGTCCCACAAAAAGCACTTTTCGGCATCCCAATAAACGAGAGATGTCCAGTACGCATGCTGAGACGGTCCCTTTCTCAAGAATCGGAGTGCCGGGATTTCTACCGGTCCGTGAACGCAGCGCGTTGACTATGGGGTTAAGGGTAGACCATGTAATGACTCGTCCCGAGAACCGGCGTATAATTTCGGGATAGGCACTGAATGGAGCCGCCAAGGTAACATCATCGAGGGAGATGTTCTCGAAACCCTCCAAAGTTGGTGGCAGGGGATCAGCGGTAACGACAATGTGTGGAGAAATGCCGTTATTGACTAATTTCCTGAAGGGTGTGTTGCTGCAGGCTATTATGGCTTTGTCGCGAGCGTTCTTGAGAAAGTCGATGGATTCGTCCAGGGATGGTCCCGCTCCTACGAGGATGAATGGAACGTCGGGGAAACAGTTTTCAAGTTCGCCAATGTCAGGGGCATTTGCGAGATGACGAAGGTTCTCGAAGGTATTTTCCTGAATATTGATGGCTGTTCTGATGTTTACCTCCATCAAGGGTCGCATCACGAGGTATTGGCGGACTAGTTCGTTTCGGACGCGATCATAGTAGGATTCGTCAAGGGAGTATAGTGGAGCAAAGATGAGCCGGTCCACGTCCTGAACACCAGTGAGGGCAACTACCTCCAAGTCTCGAAAGAAACCGTCGTCGGGTTCCCCTACGCCAAGAAAGAATCTTTCGTTTGCAAGCAAGTCGGATAAATCAAAGCGGGAAAATGTTTCCCGCAGAAGAGCGGGATCCTTCTCCGTTGCCATAAGGCTGGTTCCCGGAGGAGTATTGCTTAAGAATTTGGCCAAGTGTGAACCATCACCGAAACCGGTTACCGCATATAGTGATTCCGGTGCCAAGATGAGATTGGAAAACCAGCGATCCAGCAATTTCTCTTGTTTTTTTTCACCATAGACTGGGAAGGCGTGTTCGCCCCGGCGAATAAATAGACGAGAGACCTCGACACCATCGTCATAAAAACAAGCCAAAGGCGGATGATCCCCTGCCTGCATAAGGCGAGCATAAACCAAAGGAAAGCGAGCCTTCAGAACTCCTTCATTGGCGGGTAGGATAGTTCTCTTGCTCATTAGGTTTTCTCGGACGTTTCTTCAAGTTCGGGAATAGCATTCTCCCTGAGGAACTTGCGGCTTCGGTCGAATAATGGAGCAAAGCTAGAGGCCACTTCGTTCGAAAGGTCTGAAATGTTGCCGGATTCAAAGTGCTTGAGGATTTTTTCAAGGCTACCGGCCTGCTCCTTTGCCAGTTCTTCGAATTTTTTCTGCCACAAAGGGGAGTAAGTTTTGGCATAGGGTCCCAGATTGTCGAAGAGGTCTGCGAAAGGTTTAATCTTTTCGATGAATTCCTCCATTCGCTGAAAGACGGCAGACCATCCGGTTGTCAGGATATTTCTGGAGTAAGAGTGCAGTTCCTCGCCCAAGCTGTCTATCTTTGCAAGAAATTCCCTGACTACTTGTAGCGTAAGTTTGCTGTGTGAGAGGGTCTTTGCGTCGATCCTGTCGAAAGTTTCAGGAATTTGTTCGGCTCCGAGCACATCTTCCCCATCCACGACAAAACCGGTAACCGCCCTGCCCTGCTCACTCAGAACCGACATCAGGAGATCAAAGATCCGGGAGGGGGACGTAGGCGCTTCACCCTCGAAGACCACTTCCTCACCGTCTACGAAAACGCCGCTCATTAAATAACTGCAAATACATGGTAGCTTCAGGCCCTTGACAACCGGAAAACACTACCGACATCGATTGGCTTAGGCACGAGAATCCCCGTTTTTCATAAGCGTTTCACAGCACGCGAGACCATCGGAAGCCCATAAACTTAAAAAAAACAAGATTTCTTCTAAAGTTCTTCGTCGTGGGGTCGATTTTATGAGGCGTCGAAGACAAGGAGGTCGACGACAAGGGAACCGAAAACCCTACCAATAAATTTCGGGACCAGCAGGCGACAAGGACGTCGCCCAAGATACGTCAAGGAGGACGAACAATGTCTATAGTTATTAATTCCAACATGACGGCGTCGCATTCGGCGCTCAACATGTCTCGCGCCAATGATCTTCTTAAGAAGAGCATGCGGCGCTTATCCAGCGGCAAACGGATCGTGAATCCGTCCGACGACGCCGGCGGACTTGCCGTCGGCATGAAGTTGCAAAGCCAACTCCGCCGCACCGCGGCCACCAAGCTCAACATCCAGAACGGCGTTTCATTCCTGCAGATGCAGGACGGCGCAATGAAGGTGGCCGGAGAAGTCCTCGACCGCATGGCCGAG